>JAKART010000168.1 GCA_021819255.1 Acidobacteriota bacterium | reverse complement strand
ATCTAGTAAATCAATATCCTGATCCAACTTCGTGCGAGAAAACATTAGCCGGCCGACCTGAAGAAGAAGGGATTAAGACTTCAGCCGGCTGATCGAACACAGCGACATTCTTTATTAGCCGGCCGACCTGAAGAAGAAGGGATTAAGACGACGTAATTGTAATCTTATCAATCACATTCTTAATTAGCCGGCCGACCTGAAGAAGAAGGGATTAAGACCACTTTCCATGTTTCTACGACCATCTTTTTTATTAGCCGGCCGATCTGAAGAAGAAGGATTAAGACCCACGCGGCGGCGATCTTGGCCGGATCCAACATTAGCCGGCCGACCTGAAGAAGAAGGGATTAAGACTTTCCGGCGGTCCAAACGCAACGGGTTGATTCGATTAGCCGGCCGACCTGAAGAAGAGGGATTAAAGTCGACTTCTGGACTGAACCCCGTTTCCCGCACAGAACAGAGTACGATTTTTGTATCCGGGATGGGAGCTGCAAACGCCGAAACAAATACGACAGCGTCAACCCGGAGTCTCTATACTCAGGGCCTCGCAGACCTCTCTCCCGCACAGACGCACTGTTGTTGCGCTAGCGTGTCGCCAGCTCATTCAGCCGGACAAAGAACTCGGGGAATGAGATGCCGGCAGCCTCCGCGCCGCGAATCTCCGTCTCTCCTTCGGCTCGCAGGGCGGCTATGGAAAACGCCATGGCAATGCGGTGGTCCGTTGCGGAGTCAATGACTCCGCCGCGCAGCCGCTGTCCTCCGGGGATATCCATCCCATCTTCCAGTTCGGTCACCTCAGCGCCCATGGCGCGCAGATTCTTCACCACCAGCGCAATGCGGTCGCTCTCTTTGACGCGCAGTTCTCTGGCGTCGCGGATGCGCACGCCTCCCTGGGTATACGGCGCAATCGCGGCAATCACCGGAAGTTCGTCGATCAACTGGGCCGCCTGCTCGCCGGCGATGTCAATGCCAAGCAGAGCGCGGCCTCGATTCACCTGGATGGTCCCCGCCATCTCTCCATGGGTCTCCTGCACGTCCAGCACCTTGATGTTACCGCCCATCGCCGAGATCACATCCAGCATCGCCGCCCGGGTGGGGTTCATGCCCAGCGCATCCAGCACCAGATTGGAGTCCTCAAAGAGCAGCGCTGCGCAGAGAAAGAATGCGGCTGAGGACATATCGCCCGGCACGGTCGCGTCGATGGCGGCCAGTTTTTGTCCTCCGATGATGGATAGCCATCCGTTCTTACGTTCCAGCGCTGCTCCAAAGGCTCGCAGGGCATGCTCGCTGTGGTCTCGCGTCCGCACCCGCTCGACAATCGAGGTGACGCCCTGCGCCTGCAAACCCGCAAACAGCACGGCGGTTTTCACTTGCGCGCTGGCGATCGGCGTCTCAAAGTTGATTCCCGCCAGATCACCGCCATGCACCACCATGGGCGCGTGACCATCGGTCAACTCAATCTTGGCTCCCATCTGCTGGAGGGGTTTGCGGATGCGCTCCATGGGACGAGCTGTCAGGGACTCATCCCCGACGAAGCGGAAGGAGCCCTTTTGCGCCGCCACCAGCCCCGCGAGCATGCGCATCGTGGAGCCGGAGTTGCCGCAGTCCAGGTCCTGGCTCGGTTGGCGCAGCAAGCCGCCGGTTCCAGTGACTTCGATCGTCTTGCCGACCGTCTCGATCCTGGCGCCCATCGCGCGCATGCAGCTCAGCGAGCTGTGCGGATCGGCGCCGGTAGAAAAGTTCGTGAGCCGCGACGTTCCTGCGGCAAAGCCCGCCAACATGGCATAGCGATGGGAGATGGATTTATCGCCCGGTAGCGTAACCGAGCCGCGGAAACCGCGCGCCGGAGAGACAATCACCGTGGAGCTGTTGGAGGAGTGCAGCACGGAACTCATGCTGTTAGTTTACTCAACCGGCGGCTGCTTCCAGGCATTCCTGTCCAGGCTACCGTTCAATGCCCTGGAGGCGGGTTATCCGGGTAGATCCGAATGTCCGGCACGCCGCGATAGCGCTCGGCATAGTCCATTCCATAGCCGATGACAAACTCGTTGGGGATCTTGAAGCAGGCGTAATCGGCTTCAATGGGCACCAGGCGCCGTTCCGGCTTGTCCAGGCAGGTGGCGATCTTGAGCGACGCCGGACGATGTTGCAGCATCAGCCCGCGCAGATAGCTCAGCGTCAGCCCGGTGTCCAGGATATCCTCGACCAGGATCACATGCCGCCCTTCGATGGGGTTGTCGATGTCCTTGATCATCTTCACCGCGCCGGAGGTTACCCGCGCTCTGCCGTAGCTCGACACCGCCACGAAGTCAAAGGTGTTATCCACCTTGATCGAGCGCGCCAGGTCGGCCAGAAAGATCGCCGCGCCCTTCAGCACGCCGATCAGCACGATCGACTGCCCTTTGTAATCCTGGGAGATCTGATCGCCAACCACCTTGACGCGTTCGGCGATCTGCTCCGCGGTGAGCAGAACCTCCATCTCCTCGGGAGGAACAAAAGCAGGAACTGTCATGACCATGCTGTCAAGATTACGCGATACCCGCAGGTTGAAAAAAGAGGGATCGTCTGCATCTGCCTCGGGAATGAGGAAAACCGCGCTGGAGGTTTCTCCCATCCTTGTAGATTGCTCTCGGTGTTCCTTTCCAAACTCCTCCGATTCGGGAGCTTGCCGAAGCCGAGCCGCCGAACCGGTCGCGGAGCCGCGGGAACTTGTCCGCGGAGATGCTCCGGAGCGGGTGGTCGCCGCTATACTGGAGTCTGCATGTATCCCTATATAAATCTCGGTTTTGCTCATGTCGGAACCTTTGGGCTGATGCTTTGGCTGGCAGCCGTTTGCAGTGTTCTGGTGCTGCACAACAACTTTGTTCGGAATCGGGTGGAAGGTGACGCCATCAACATCGTGACCATGGTGGTGTTGTTTGGGATCATCGGCGCCAAGCTCTGGCACGAGTTGCAGGATATCCCCGATTTGATCGGCGCCTGGCGCGAGATCCTGGCCCCCGGCCTGCGTCATCCCAGCGAGGTCCTGTTCAGCTTTCTGCATTGGTTTCAAGCCGGCTTCGCCTGGTACGGCGGACTGCTGGCAGCTATCGCCATGCTGATGTACCAGGGCATACTCAACAAGCCCAATGGCCTCACCGGTGGCCGCGCCGCACTGCGCATGCTGGATCTTTCCGCTCCGGCTGCGGCGGTTGGATATGGCGTGGGCCGTCTTGGCTGTCTGCTCTCCGGCGATGGAGATTATGGGATCAACACCACGCTACCCTGGGGTGTCCATATGGCGAATGGCCTCACCCGGTACACCCGGGCGCTGGTTCTGCCCAACCCTCCCACGGCCGCAGTGCAGCCCACACCCATCTATGAGCTGCTCTTCTCGCTGGCCCTGGCCTGGTGGCTCTGGAGGCGCGCATCGAACAGCAAGCCTCTTCCTCTGGGATTCCTGACCGGCGAGTACCTGCTTTTGAGCGGCATCGGCCGCTTCCTGGTAGAGTTCGTTCGCATCAACCCCAAACTCTACCTTCATCACACGCTCAGCAACGCTCAGTTGGCCGCCCTTGGAAGCATGCTTTGTGGCGTGGTCATGATGCTCATCACGCGGCAGAATCAAGGAGTCGCCACGGAACCCTTGGGGAAGACGGCCAACGATATTCAAACGGCCTAGGAATTCAAACGGCCCAGGAATTCAAACGTCTTAGGAATTCAAACGGCCTAGGAATTCAAACGGCCTAGGAATTCAAACGGCCCGGGAGCGGAGCAGGCATCCGTCCTGGCCGTCTCGGATGCAGCGGGCATCGCTACCCGGCGCGAGCTTGCAGCTTCTTCACCCCAAATGGGCGCTACTGAGCCTTGGCAGATCTGACGAAGAGCGCGCGCCTGAGCAAGACCAGTTTGCCGCCTGTCTCAGGGTCGCTCCGCAGCCTTTGGATGGCCGCTTGGAGCAACGCCAGGAAGGTTCCAAGGAAGAAGCCCAGTACAGTCGATGCAATGACGATCAGGGCTCGTTTTGGAAAAGACTTCCGGTCGGGCACGATGGCCGGGTCGACCACCTGAATCAGCGCGCCCTCTTTTGCCTCATCCAGCTTGGCCATCTCAAACTGCCTGGCCAGAATGTCCAGAATCGTCTCGTAGTAGGTTACGTCCCGCAGCCTGCGGATGTACTCCATGCCCGCCTTGGGAATCGTTCCCCTGGGCAGCAGAAACTCGTCTGTCGAAGTTTTGGCGGTGACATTTCCGGAGCCGCTCAGTTTTTCAAGCTGATCGCGCAGGCCGGAGAGCTCCTGCTGGGCTTGAATCAACTGCGCGTTCTCCCCGGTGGCATAGGTCTGCATCCCCTGAATTTGCACATCGAGGGCTGTGATCTGGGCGCGCAGGGTTGCCGCTGAATCGATCAAAGCTCTCTCCTGGCTATCCGGCGCGATGATGCCCGTCTTCTGCTCGGTCTGTTCGAGAGCGATCTCGGCATCGGCCAGGTTGGTTCTGGCCTTGTCCACCTCCTGCTGGAAGAAGAGCCGGCGGCGCGAGGCTTCCGAGATGGCCAGATTCTTTGAAAGGTCGCGGTAAGCATTCACATAACCGTTGGCCATGGCGGCGGCTTTCACGGGGCTGCGATCTTCCACGGAGATGTGGATCAATCCGTCTTTGCCGTCGCCGTCCACAGTGACATTGCCTTCAAAATCCTTGCGAGCCACGGAGAGATAGTGGGCGTGGTACTCCTGCATCAAGCCGAATCGCTTCACCATGGCGTCTTCCACCGTCTGGCTGCGCAGCATCGCGACGTATTCGTCGTTGGGATTCTTCAGGCCCAGGCTTCCGCCCGCCATGGCCGCCATGCCGCCCAGGCTGCCCAACTGCGAGGACAGCAGGGAGGACATCGAGGAGCCTGTCTCCGGGGGGAGCAGGGTGGTGCTGGCGGTGTACTTCACCGGCAGGAGCAGGGAGATGACCACCGAAAGGATGGCAAAGGTTCCCGTGATCCACAGGATGGTTCGCTTGTGCTCGGCAAGCACAATCAGCAGGTCGAGCAGGGAGATCTCCTCATCCTCGGCTGGGATGGGAGCCGCAGCCGTGGCTGCCGGTAAAGCTTCGTCCTGTAGATTCTCGGTGGAAAGGGAGGACTTCAAGGTCATCAGACTCCTGCGCCGGTGACATCTGCGCTTCGATTCGCCGCTCTTCCTACAGTTTAGGAGACTCCGCGCTGTTTTCATAGAGTCCGGCAAAGCGGCAGGAAGGCGCCACAACTGCCGCAGGAGGAAAGAACTGCCGGGGAAGAGATTCCTGGCCGGCCAACTCCGGGGCTTGAGCAGTCTTCGCGGCGCAACGGTGATCAAGCGCCATCCGAGGTAGCATGGAGGGCATGTCGCGCGCGCTGAACTATTCGATGCTGGATGTCTTTGCCGAACGCCCCTTGGAGGGCAACCCCCTGGCGGTCTTTCACGACGGCAGCTCGCTCTCCGATCAGCAGATGCAGAGCATTGCGCGTGAGATGCGCCTCTCTGAAACAACCTTCATCTTGCCCGGCGATCCGGAGATGGAGGCGCGCGATGGCGTGCGCGTGCGCATCTTCACCGTCGAGGAGGAGCTGCCGTTTGCAGGTCATCCGGCCTTGGGAACGGCGGCCTGGCTGCGCCTGCGTCATCCGCGGCTGGGCCAGGCAGGAACGGAGACCGTGATCTTGCGGCTGCGCGTGGGGCCTGTTCCGGTGCGCTTTGCGCCGCAAGAAGATGGGGCTGCTGGTCTTCAGGCCACGATGCTGCAAAGCGATCCGGTCTTTGGGGCGACCCATGACCGGGCAGAGGTAGCCAACCTGATCGGTCTCAGCGCGGAGGATCTCTCTTCCGGCTTTCCTCCCCAGACAGTCTCGACCGGCATTCCCTTCTGCATCGTTCTCCTGCGTTCCGTGGCCGCTTTGCAGAGGATGCAACTGGCGCACCGCCAGGCTGCGGCGTGGCTGGAGG
>JAKART010000167.1 GCA_021819255.1 Acidobacteriota bacterium | reverse complement strand
GGGGGCTGGAGGGTGGCATCTCTAACGGGCAAGACTTTATGGTCCGCGGCTATCTCAAACCGATCTCGACCCTTCGCCGCCCTCTTGGCTCAGTCTCCTTTGAAACCAGGGAGGCGACCAAGGCATCTTATGAGCGCTCTGATGTCTGTGTTGTTCCGGCAGCCGGAGTCGCCGCAGAGGCCATGGTGGCGCTCACGGTAGCCCGCTGCGTGCTGGAGAAGTTTGGCGGCGATAGCTTGAAGGAGCTTCGCCGCAACTACGCAGGCTACTGTGATCAGATAAAATCCTATTAGATTCAACAGAATCCCCAGCCAGTAGACAGGAATCCTGTCAGAGATGCCCATGGCGACCAAGCCCGATGTTCAACCGGATACCCAGGATTCCCGGCGCACCTCCCGGGCCGCGATTCGGGACTCCATCATTCGCTCGGCCCCCAAGCTTCATCCGGTTATCAAGTACCCGCACCCCACGCTGCTCAAGCCGGGCGAACCGGTGACGGAGTTTACCCCGGAGCTCGCTCAGTTCGTCGATGAGATGTTCGATAGCATGTATGCCGCCGAAGGTATCGGCCTCGCCGCTCCTCAGGTAGACGTCTCCCGGCAGATCACGGTCATCGACATCAGCTATCACGAGCGGCCTGAGGACAAATTGGTTCTCATCAATCCTGTCGTGATCGATCGTCGCGGCAAGCAGTTCGAGGAGGAGGGCTGCCTCTCTCTGCCGGAAATTCGTGAAAAGGTACACCGCGACGCCTGGGTGAAGGTTCGAGCACAGAACATCCAAGGAGAGTTTTTTGAAGTGGAGGGTACGGATCTGCTGGCGCGCGCCATGCTGCACGAGATCGACCATCTCCACGGCATCCTCTTCATCGACCGCTTGAGCCGTCTGAAGCGCGATCTGGTCCTCCGCCGCATCCGGAAGATGCAAAGGAATGGAGAGTGGTAGTTGAATTCACAGTTCGAGAGTACAGCTCAAAATTAACATGAGCGATTGGCTGCAAACATCTGTAAATAATAACTTTATATACTTTTCATCTGGAGTCTTTTTGTGGTTTTCCTGATGTTTTCCGCAGGGTGCTGTCCAGCCTGGCCGTGAAAGCGCGGGTCTCTTCAAGGGGGCTGGAGAGATTGCATCCGGCGTGGCGTTGCCGGGAAGGTTTCCCGCCGGAGGACAGGGTTGGAACGGCTCTCCCTTCAAAGTTCAGCGAACTTCAACCCGCTGCTGCTTCTGCCTCCAGTCGAAGAGAACCTCCCCAGCCGCCGGAATCTCCAGTCAGGAGTGGCTGCAGAGCGATGGCTCGGGACCGCATCCCTACCCCGGCAGACCTCTCATTCGCAAGTGTTGCAAAATGAGATGGATTGAAGAAAAATATTAGGAAGTACATGATGAGAATCGTCTTTTGTGGAACTCCAGAGTTTGCCGTGCCTAGTCTGCAAGCGCTGGTGGATGCCGGCCATCAGGTCCCTCTGGTGCTGACGCAGCCGGACCGACCCGCAGGAAGGAAGCAGCAGCTTCAACTCCCGCCCGTCAAGCGGCTCGCCGATCGGCTTGGCGTCTCCGTTGTGCAGCCGGAAAGGCTCAAGAATAACCCTGAGCTTCGGTCGACTCTGGAGCAAATCGCCCCGGACGCAATCGTGGTGGTCGCCTACGGACGGATCATTCCTCCGTGGATGCTCGATCTGCCCCGCTTTGGCAATATCAACGTCCATGGGTCGCTGTTGCCAAAGTACCGGGGAGCGGCCCCCATTCAGTGGGCTGTGGCGAATGGAGATACGGAGACCGGAGTCACCACCATGCTGTTGGATGCCGGGCTGGATACGGGAGACACGTTACTCGCCCGCAGGGTTCCGATAGGCCCCGAGACAACCGCGAGTGATCTATATGCAAAACTTGCGGAAGATGGTTCAAAACTACTAATTGAAACACTTTATGGGCTTGAGCATAAGACGATACGCGCTCAGCCGCAAGATCATGCAGCCGCTACGCCGGCTCCGCTCCTGAACCGGGAAGATGGGCGTCTTGATCTTCTCCACCGTACGGCTCAGGAGACGTATAACCGCTGGAGGGGCTTCACTCCCTGGCCTGGCGCACACGCGATGTTTCGCGGCAAGCGATTCCTTATCCACAGAATGCGCACATCAGATTCAACACAAGGTTTAGCTCCATATCAGATAGAGATATCGGGAGATAAGTTGTTTGTTGGTTCTGCCAAAAGCACTGCTTTGGTCTTCGAGGAGGTGCAGGTCGAAGGTAAGCCTCGGCTTTCGGGGGCTCAGTTTGCCAAAGACTTCCAGGTTCGTCCAGGCGAGAGCTTGACCTGAGAATTTATAGGGAAGATAGAAATTATTTGCCAACGGTTCATATTTAAAAGTTAATCCATCACTGGAAATATGATCTGGTGGACCTTAACTCATCCATTGCTGGAGTCTTCTCCGATGTTGGCGTTGAATTTTTGAATTTTGGATCTATTATGACGGCCAAGCCCAAGCAGCCAGGTCCTTCTCGACCCCCGACAAGGCAGGAGCAAAAGAGCGCGTATCGGCTCTCTTCATCTGCGCCGATTTCGCCTGCCCGGTTGGCTGCGTTTCATATCCTTCTGCGGGTGGCGACCACCTCGGCCCATGCGGATGACCTGCTGCGCGATCCGGCGGTCTCGGCTCTGCCGCCCCTGGATCGCAACCTGACGACCACCCTGGCCATGGGAGTCCTGCGGTGGCAGATCGCTCTTGACGCTCGCATCGCATCCCTGCTCCATCGTCCCGATGAAGTGCTTCCTGTGCCCGTCTCCATCGCCCTTCGTCTTGGGGCCTTTCAGCTTCTCCACCTTGATCGTATTCGCGCCCATGCCGCACTGTCCGAGTCGGTCGAGCTGGTTCGCGCTGCAAATCACCCCGGAGCTGCCGCCATGGTCAACGCCATCCTGCGTAACCTGACGCGTCAGCCCCCCGGCAAGGCGAGGCTGTACGAGAGCGCGGCTGCTTTTGCCCAGCGGCTGGGCCATCCCCTTTGGCTTGTGAGCCGATGGGTACAAAATTACGGTAGGACCGCCGCTCTGACCGTCTGTGAGTCTGGCCAAAGGGAGCCCGCCGAGGGGTTGCTCTTTCCGGCGGAGGGAGCGGGGAAGACGCCGCTGAACGAGCCGCAGGAGGCTTCCGGCGGTGCTCAGCTCTTGTCCGGGCCGGAGGGACCTCCCGCCGGCGAAACCCTGCTGCCAATCCCTCTGCCGCAGATGGACGACGGCTCCCGCCTGGTTGCCGAGCTGTGTGCTGCCGCTGCCGGGCCACGGGCTGGTTTGGAACCCATGCGCATCTGGGACACATGCGCGGCCCCGGGTGGCAAGACACTGGTTCTGCTCCGCCGCCATCCTGATGCCCGGATTCTGGCCAGCGAGGCCAACCCGCGACGCCTCCAATCGTTGACGGCTCGCCTCCGGGATGTTTTGCGGGCAAACGGCCGCGAGCGTCCCACCCCTCGGCGGGTGCGGACGCTACATGCCGATGCCTGTCAGTTGCCGGAGCGAGAGGGGCTTTTCGATCTCATTCTCTGCGACGTCCATTGCGACGGGGACTGGGACGCTGGGCCGCAATCCAGAGATCCGTCACCGGCTTCAGCCGTCGGACCTGCCCCGCCAAGCTCTCCGTCAGGGCGAGATTCTCCGTGCGGCCCTCGGCCGTCTGGCTCCGGGCGGGAGCTTGCTCTACTCCACATGTTCCCTCGAACCGGAGGAGAATGAGCAAGTCGTCTCCGCCGTGTTGGCCGGCAACCCCACCGTCACCAACCCCTCCTTGGAGCCCCACCTCCACAGGCTTTTTCGGGACGGCATTCTCGCCTCGCTGCCGCTGAACCTGATCCGCAACGGTTGCCTGCGCACGCTGCCCGGAGTGAACTTTCAAGGCGACGGCTTCTTCGCCGCCCTGCTCCACCGGGATCCGGCTTTGCCGTAGAGCAGCAAAGCAGAGCCTCAGGCCTTCCCGAAATCGTCCGGCATCTGGACGGCGACAACTTCTCCCCGCGCCGTAGCGGCTCCTTCGGCGTACACCGTGGACTCGACGATGACCTTTCGGCCCCTGATCTCTTTGACGCGGCCGCGAATGGTGAGCGTCGGGCCGAGCGGTGTGGGCTTCAGGTAGTCGACTCGCAGCGCACCCGTCACGAATCGAAAGGGCGGGTCACTGCCCGGTTCGCGGCCCGCAGCGCGGTACGCTGCGGCTGCCGCCGTCCCGGTGGAGTGGCAGTCCACCAGCGAAGCGATAACGCCGCCATAGACAAATCCTGGAATGGCGGTGTGCCAGGGCTGGGGAGTGAAGAGGGAGACGGTCTCATCGCCATCCCAATCGGTGCGGATATGGTGGCCGTAGTGGTTAAGCCGACCGCAACCGTAACAGAAAGCGAGATGTTCAGGGTAAAAATCCTGGACAGCCATCACTCTGCCAGTCTACCCGGCCCGGCCATTCGCCGGAGATGAACATCGCCAGGTTCAGCGGAATGCCGGCCGTCCTCCCAGAGTCAGCATGAGACAGCCAGTGTGCCCAGGCCCAGGCGCCGCAAGGCGGATGCGGTCAGCGGAAGTTTCAGGGTCTCGGGAAAGGATGAGAGATTCATCCACATGGAAAAAGGGAGCGAGTTCGGGTCTTGGGATCGGGGCGGCAGGGCTGTCGCGTTACTCGGGAGATGGCGAGGCCGAGGGAGCGGGCAGCGGCGATGACGCCGCCGATGGCTCAACCGTCAGCAGCAACACATCCCCCGGTGAGGCCTTGAAGCCGGACTCCGGCCACTGCGCGGCGACAACACTGTCCGAAGACGCCGCCTTGGACCCTGCCCGGGCCGGCGCCGGCTGTTCCGGGTCAGCCGGTGGGGGTGCTGAGATCTCTGTGGTTCGGGTGACCACCTTCAGCCCCATTCCGGCTGCCCACTGGCTGGCCGCGATCTCCTTCATTCCGACGACGGACGGCATGACGAACCCCTTTGCAGCCCTTGTTGGCGAGCTGAGCAGCAGATTCACCACGGGCTGGTCGACCCCGGCATTCGGCTGCGGGGTCTGCGCAAGGGTCATGTCCGGATCTCCTGGGGCCCCAAGATGCGCCAGCGTTCCCAGTTCCAGGCGGGTCCTTCGCAGGTTGCTGGATGCTTCCTGCACGGGCTGGCCCACAACATTCGGGACCGTAACCTGCTGCGGCCCCAGGCTTACCGTTACCCGAACCTGCCAGCCATGGCGCACCGTGGTTCCGGCTGCCGGCGTCTGGGAGAGGATCCACCCCACCGGCTCGGTGGTGGAGTAGAACCGGTCTTCGATGTGAAGCCCCACTCCGGCGCGAAGCGCTGCATGGCTGGCGTCAGCCATGCTCATGCCGGAAAAATCGGGAATCTTCACCTCGTGGCCATGCAGAGCGATTCGTAACGTGATTGCCGCGGAGAGCAACATCACGGCTACCATCTCCAAACCCAAAAGCATGACGCGAAAGAACCGTTTCATCTCATGTACCGTATCGCGGGGCTTTGCAGCACAAGATCCGTCCTGAATGCGATGGCTGGCCACTGTTCGCCGGTCGGGTTCGCGCAGGCTGGAAGTGGGAGCAGGATCGCAAGGCTGGCTCTGGACGCTGGAACTTGGCTCTGGACACAGGAACCGGACTCTGGACGCAGGAACCGGACTTCAGGTGCTTTGAACCCAGTCCGAGGAGATTCAACCTCGGATCTCCTGAGTCTGATTTTACCGGCGATTGTCGGTCGCCGGTTCGGGGTGAATCAACACTCGCGTCACCTGGGGATGGTGGAGACGAAAATCATCTTCAAAGTTTGTAATCACCCGATGGACGGCTTCCATGGAAAGATCGTCCGGCAGGGTGCAGTGCAGATTGACCTGCACATTTTTCGCCGCCCCTCCGTAGGCTCGCGTTACGGAGATCTCGTGCAGGTCAAGGATCTCAGGGAAGCGGCTCGCGGTGTTTCGCAACTGTTGTTCCAGGTTCTGG
>JAKART010000166.1 GCA_021819255.1 Acidobacteriota bacterium | reverse complement strand
AAAGTGCTCCAAAGTGCTTCACGAACAAATGGAGAACCGATGCAGATTTCTCGTAGGCGTTCCCTTTTCGGGCTGTTGACTTGTCTCCTCTTTTCCATGGTTGGCGTTGCTCAATCGGCTCAGAAGCCCAATCTGGAGAAAGTCCCTACGCTCTACGTTGTTGGCTACGCGCATCTGGATACCGAGTGGCGATGGGAGTATCCGCAGGTAATCAATCAGTATTTGCGCAACACGATGGAGTACAACTTCAAGCTCTTTGCCAAATATCCCCACTATATCTTCAACTTCAGTGGGGCCAATCGATATCGCCTGATGAAGGAGTACTACCCTGACGAGTTTGCCGAAGTCAGGAAGGATGTAGCGGCCGGGCGTTGGTTTCCGGCCGGCTCGTCCATGGAAGAGGGTGACGTGAATGCGCCCAGCGCAGAGGCGCTGCTGCGCCAGATCCTCTATGGCAATGAGTGGTTCCAGCGAGAGTTTGGCAAGTCGAGCGAAGAGTTCATGTTGCCGGATTGTTTCGGATTCCCCGCTTCGCTTCCGACCATCCTTGCGCACGCCGGGGTCAAGGGATTCTCCACACAGAAGTTGACCTGGGGCTCGTCGGCGAACGCAGGAGGGCCGGACTCGCTGGAGAGAACGCCGGAGGGTACGCCGTTCAACGTGGGTGTGTGGGTGGGGCCGGACGGAGAAAGCGTGATGGCGGCGCTGAACCCCGGAACCTACAGCGGAAGCATCACCACGGATCTAAGCACGCCTTTGCCGCCTCTGCCGCCGAATCCTGCCCTGAGCGACGTCGAAAAGAAGATAGCGGCATTGCAGGAACAAGTCCAGGCTAGGCGGCGGGGAAGCCAGCTCAGCTCAAGCGGCCTGCAACAGTTCTTCGCTTTGCGCTCGGAGCAGCAGGGTATCGAGTTAGGCGAACAGCAGAATGCGGAACGGCGCTTTCAAGGCGACTGGGCCGCGCGGGTGCTGAATAACGGTAAAGTGACGGGAGTCTTCACGGACTATCACTACTACGGAACCGGTGACGTGGGGGGTGCGCCCTATGACGCCTCGGTGAAGCGGCTTGAGGCGATCGTTACAAAAGGCACGGTTTCTCTTCCGCCGCAGAACGGGATGAACTATCGTGGCGAGTCGCACGCCGACTGGCCGCAGGTGCAAGTGGGTGAAGGGCCGGTGCATGTCATCTCCGCCACCGCGGATCAGATGTTCCGCGATATCACGCCTGCGGAGGAGAACCTGTTGCCGCGATATACCGGCGAGCTGGAGCTCACCAATCATTCCGCCGGCTCGCTGACCTCGCAAGCCTATCAAAAACGCTGGATCCGCAAGGAAGAGTTGCTGGCTGACGCTGCCGAGAAGTCCTCTGTGGCTGCGTCGTGGCTGGGAGCGCGTGCCTATCCCATGGAGCGGCTGAACCGCGCCTGGACGCTGGCCATGGCGGCTCACTTCCACGACCTGGCCGCGGGTACGGCCACTCCGAAGGCCTATGAGTTCGCCTGGAATGATGACGTGATCGCGCTCAATCAGTTCGCGGACGTGCTCAAGAGCGGCGTCGAAGGCGTGTCAGCAGCCATGGATACAGCTGGCGAGGGCGTACCGGTGGTGGTGTTCAACCCGCTGAACATCGGGCGGGACGACATCGTGGAGGCCGCCCTGACATTCCCGAATGGCCTGCCGACGGAGGCGCATGTTGTCGGTCCGGATGGCAGCGTGCGGCCCGCCCAGATCTCCGACGGGAAGGTCCTTTTTGAGGCGCGCGTGCCCTCAGTGGGCTACGCGGTTTATCACGTGCTGAAAGGAACCGCTGCCGATGCGGGAGCGTCAACGCTGCATGTGAGCGGCCAAGAGCTGGAGAATGCCTATTATCGCGTTCAGATTAACGCCGACGGCAACGTTTCGAGCATCTTCGACAAGCAGGCAAACCGGGAGTTGCTCGCTGCACCCGCGCGGCTTGCGCTCTCCTATGACAACCCCTCTCAATGGCCGGCATGGAACATGGATTGGGATCAGGAGCAGGCGCCACCACGCGCTTACGTCTCCGGACCAGCCCAGATTCGCGTCGTGGAGTCAGGGCCGGTGCAGGTAGCCATCCAGGTGACTCGTGAAACAGATGGCTCGCGATTCATCCAAACCATCAAGCTCTCTGCCGGCGACGCCGGCAAGCGGGTCGAGTTCGGAAATGTGATTGACTGGAACAGCCGTGAACGCAATCTGAAGGCGGTGTTTCCGCTGACGGCGTCCAACCAGATGGCCACCTACAATCTGGGGGTCGGCACCATTGAACGGCCAACGGCGCAACCGCGGACCTTTGAGGTTGCAACCCACCAATGGATTGACCTGACGGACATGAGCGGCAAGTTTGGCACGACGATCCTGACCAGTTGCAAGAATGGATCGGATAAGCCAAATGACCATACCCTCCGTCTCACTTTGATCCGTACGCCGGGAACCAGGGGAGGCTACCCGGACCAGGGAACACAGGATATCGGGCACCATGAGTTTACCTACGGCATCTCCGGGCATGTGGACGGATGGCGCAAGGCGCAGACGGACTGGCAGGCGGAGCGGCTGAACGATCCCCTGATTGGTTTTGAGGCCACCAAGCACAAGGGAGAGCTGGGGAGCAGCTTCTCGCTGGTTCAGATAAACAGTCCGCGCATCGGAATCATGGCGCTGAAGAGAGCCGAGGCGAGTGACGAATACATTCTGCGTCTGGTGGAACTGGACGGAAAGCCGCAGCCGGATGTTCACATCGCGTTTGCATCTCCAATCACCAGCGCACGCGAGGTGAATGGACAGGAACAGCCGGTGGGCGCCGTGAAGTTGGAAGCCGGTGACCTGGTGACATCCTTCGGAGCGTATCAGCCACGCACGTTCGCGGTCCGCCTCACGCCACCCATGTCCAATGTCCCCAGCGTACGGTCTACGCCGGTTTCGCTGCATTATGACTTGGCGACTGCTACCAGCGCCGGCACTGTCGACAAGACTGGTTTCGATGAGAAAGGAGATGCTCTTCCCGCAGAGATGCTGCCGGCGCAGATTCTTTTCAACGGCGTTGCCTTCAAGTTGGGGCCGGCAGTGACAGGCGCTTCGAACGCGATCGTGACCAAAGGGCAGAGGATCGCATTGCCGCAGGGCAAGTTCAATCGCGTCTATATCCTGGCTGCGGCAGAGGACGGCGATCAGAAAGCCGTCTTTGAGGCCGGCAAGAACAAGAAGGAGCTGGATATTGAGGACTGGGGAGGCTTCATCGGACAGTGGGATGATCGCGAGTGGTCTTCAGCGAGCGGTGGTAACAGTTATGGTGAGATGATCGGTCTCAAGCCCGGCTTCATCAAACGTGCGGAACTGGCATGGTATTCGGATCACTATCACGACGCCGCAGGCAAGAATGTCGCCTACGGTTACTCGTATCTCTTCGGCTATCGAATGGATCTTCCTGAGGGTGCGAAGACCCTCAGTCTGCCAACCAATCCTCATATCCGGATCCTGGCGATCTCGGTCGCGGAAGAGAACCCTGATACGCATCCCGTGCAGCCGCTCTATGACGTGCTGCCCTCGCCCCATGCGGGACAGCCGGACTTCTCCGTCTCGGCCCCCGCCGATCTCTCCGTACCGCAGGGAATGAGCCGAGCCGTTCACATCCTATTGCTGCCGATGGGAGGATTCCAGCAGAAGGTTCAACTGAGCGCATCAGGAGCTCCAGAGGATGTGCGTCTTACCTTTGAGCCTTCATCGGCGAACGGCCGAAGCACACTGACCGCCGCTGCATCCAGCCATGCTTCTCCCTCCAGCAGCACCGTGGCAATCTCGGGTGCTTCGGGAAACGTTACGCATAGCACAACCATCACCCTGAATGTGACACCTGTGCTGAAGGGCACGGTATCAGTCGATCTTTCGTCGGCTTACAACGTGCGGGCGATCGACCAGAAAGGCGCAGAATTCACGTCGTCGGAGAGCATGGATCGTGATGGATCCTCTCTATCTGAGGAGACGCTGGGCGCAGAGCAGGTTGGCGACGAGGTTCGCTTCAAGCTCGGCCCACCGGGCAGGCCCGATGCCGTCAGCAGCCGGACGGTCAAGCTTCCTCCGGGAAGTTACGCGAGTCTGCGGCTGCTGGGTACTGGCGTCGAGGGAGATCAGCGTCGGCAACTGTTTACGGTCAACTACACCGACGGAACCTCAACGCCATTTACTCAAACTGTCAGCGACTGGGCGGGGCCTAGACATCTGCGAGGAGAGTCGGATGCGGTCCAGGTTCCGTATCGGCTAGAGGGCGACGGGTCAGTAGACCCAAATACCTTCCATCTCTACGCTTATACCTTTCCTCTTGACCCCACCAAACAGGTCAAGAGCTTCACTCTTCCCCAAAACAGGAATGTGGTGGTATTTGCCCTTACGCTTGTGCCGGGAGAAAAGTAGATGAGAACAGGTGGATGGTCTCCGCATGCAACCCGCATCCTCCAACCTGGGCGTCATGGCCGTGATCAGCGGCATCTGCGCCGAGAGGCGAGCAAAGAAGTAGTCCGGCTCTCCAGGCGGATCTCCATCTGGGGTATGGGTCTCGCTTTGGCGCTTTGTTTTGCAGCTCCCAGGAGCACCCATGCGCAGAAGCCACAAACAGGGGGCGCTCAGCCGCTGGATTACGCAAACGGTCTTGTCGGCACCGCACCGCTGGATCGGCAGATTCTGATTGGGAACGCTCCGCCACCCGGAGAGCAGCTCTATTCAGGATTTACTACGCCGGACGCGGTCCTTCCGCATAGCTCCACCGAGCTCGGTCCCATCAACGCGAATCTGGATCTTGAATATCCGGCTGGCGTGCGAGCGTCCTACTTCTATCCCAACCGCATGATCTATGGCTTCAGCGGGGGCGTGAATGGTCATCCGATCGTGATGCCGATGATAGGAAACTGGACCGTGCCGCCGGAGCGCAGCGCTTCGGTCTACGATAAGACACGCGAAAAGTCATCTCCTGGGTATTACAGCGTCTATCTCAACGACTACAAGATCCTTGCAGAAATGACCGTGACCACCTGGACGGGGCTTTTCCGCTTCACCTTTCCTCCCTCGCAGAGATCACACATTCTGTTGGATCTTGGGCGCCGAGGAGGGGACGTAGAAATTGTCGACGATCACACAGTGCGTGGGCGCCAACGCGGCGGACAACGTTATTTTGTCGCAGAGTTCTCGAAACCCTTTACCGGCTTCGGAACCTTCAAGCAGAATCCGCCGATGCGGCTGGGATATTCGCTGTTGGGAGGCAATGAGGTCGATCCAGGATCTCGAACCGTGTCGGGCAACTTTGGGGGCGTTTATCTCAACTTCCAGACTACTTCGGGCGAACAAATTCTGGTCAAGATCGGCTCCGGTCCGAGCTACCAGATTGCGGGAGACCGTCTCTCGAAAGAGCAGCCAGGATGGGATTTTCATAAGGTTCACCAAGCGGCGCAAGACGCATGGGCAAAAAAGCTGAATCTCGTCCAGGTGGATGGAGGGACCAAAGAGCAGAAGATGCTCTTTTACTCCTGCCTTTACCACTCGTTTTACAGTCCCAAGCTACTGGCCAACAAAGGCGAGCAGTTTTCCCGCCGAGACGGAACGCTCCAGACCGCAACCTATAACCGATATGGACCGGTACCCCTTTGGGACACCGGACGCAACCAGATTGTCCTGCTCACCATGCTTGAGCCGGATGTGAAAGAAGACATTCTGCGCTCGGAGTTGGATGCGGCTCGCGAGTCAGGCTACATGGAGACCTCCTTCCACGGTGACAATGCGGTGTTCATGTACCTCGGGGATTGGGAGCGTGGACTTTCGTTCGACCGAGCCGCCGTGTACGAATATCTTCGCAAGAACGCCATGGATCCGAATGGACCGCGCCGCTTTCTGGCCGAATATATGCAAAACGGGTGGATCTCGGATTTCATTCCCCCGGGGAATCCAAGTCCGCCGTACGCCGGTGGCAAGGCGGGAGT
>JAKART010000165.1:340-5984 GCA_021819255.1 Acidobacteriota bacterium | reverse complement strand
CCGATCTGCCTTTGACCTCGCTGTGATCGCCATTTACCTGGTGGGAATCACCCTCTTTGGTCTGCGCTTCCGCAAGCTCTCCGGCTCGGGCGCGCCCGCGGACCGCTCCCTGCGCAGCTACTTTCTGGCCAACAACACCATCCCTTGGTGGGCCATCTCGCTCTCCATCGTCTCCGCGGAGACCTCCACGCTCACTATCATCTCCATCCCCGGCGTCGCCTTCGCCGGGAACTTCGGCTTCCTCCAGGTCGTCATCGGCTACATGATCGGCCGCATCGTGGTCGCCATTCTCTTTCTGCCCCGCTACTTCGCCGGCCGGATGCTCACCGCCTATCAGCTCATCGATCAGCGCTTTGGACCATCCCTCTACAAGGTCACCGCCGGCCTGTTTCTCGTCATGCGGGCGGCTGCTGAGGGCGTGCGCGTGTTCGCCGTCTCCATCGTCGTCGCCATCGCCATCGGCACCCGCGACCTGCTCTCCATCGGCATCATCTCCGCCCTCACCCTGCTCTACACCTTCGAGGGCGGCATGGCCGCCGTCATCTGGACCGACGTCGTGCAGATGGCCATCTACTTCGGCGGCACGCTGGTCGCGCTGCTCACCCTCGGCTCCCACGTCCACGGCGGCTGGAGCGCCATCCACGCCGTAGCCTCTGCCGCCGGCCGCTTTCACATGCTCAACTTCACCTTCAACCTCACCACCGCCTACACCTTCTGGGCTGGCATCCTCGGCGGAGCCTTCCTCACCATGGCCTCGCACGGGACCGATCAGTTGATGGTGCAGCGCATGCTGGCCGCGCGTAACCTGCGCGAGTCGCAGCTTGCCCTGCTCAGCTCCGGGGTGGTGATCTTCGTGCAGTTCGCCCTCTTCCTGCTCATCGGCGCGGGGCTCTACGTCTTCTACGCGCAACACCCGGCGGTCTTCTCCAGCGCCGACCGCATCTTCCCCACCTTCATCGTCCGGGAGATGCCCCCCGGCATCGCCGGCCTGCTCGTCGCGGCCATCCTCGCCGCGGCCATGTCCAATCTCTCCGCCGCCTTGAACGGCCTCTCCTCCACCACCGTGGTGGACTTCTACGCGCCTCTGCGGCCGGAGGCCGATGACCGGGAGCGCGCCCTGATCAGCAAATCCTCCACTGTCTTCTGGGCGCTGGTGCTGTACGCCATCGCCGCCTACGCAGCACTGGTTGGCGGCAAGGGCCACGTGGTCGTCATCGGCCTCTCGATCGCCTCCGTTGCCTATGGCTCTCTGCTCGGCGTCTTCCTGCTCGGAACGCTCACCCGGTTCGCCACCCAGACCGGCGCAATCACAGGCATGATCTTCGGCTTTCTCCTCAACCTCTGGCTTTGGCAAGGAGTCTTCCCCATGCACCTCGGTCCCATCACCCTACCGCCCATCGCCTGGACCTGGTATGTCCTTATCGGCGCAGCCGCAACCTTCTTCGTCGGGGCGCTGGTCAGCCTGCTCTCGGGCAGCTCACCCTCCCGCCGGAAGACGGCCCATTCCGTCGCCGGCTTGGTCGCCCTCACAGCCACATTGCTCTCCCTGCCTCTGCTCGGCGCTCGCGCCGGCCATGCGCAATCGCTAGCCGCCAACGCCTCCACTCACTCCCAGGCTCCTGACTTCAGCCTCGTCTCCCGTCTGATCCATGATGCTGTCGTCACCCACCAACCGCCGGGCGTCGCGCTGCTCGTCGGGCATAACGGGCACGTGGTCTTTGAGCACGCCTACGGAGACCGCAAGCTGGCCGGCGAGCCCGGGCTGGATGGACGGCCTTCCTCCGCCCTGCCCATGACCATGGACACCGTCTTCGACATGGCCTCGCTCAGCAAGTGCCTCAGCACCGCCACGGCCATCATGCAGCTCTACGAGCAAGGCAAGCTGCGCTTTGAAGATCCGGTAGAGAAGTACCTTCCCGAGTTCAACGCCCAGCACGATCCCGTTCGCGCCCAGGTCACCATCCGCATGCTCCTCACCCACACCTCCGGCGAGCCCGGCGACGTCACCATGAGATCCCCCTGGGGGCTGGCCAAGCCCGACTTCGCCGCAGGCCTCCACCGGGCCTTTACCACGCCGCTGATCTCCGCTCCCGGAGCCGTCTTTCGCTACTCGGACGTCAACTTCATCCTGCTCGGCTCCATGGTGCAGCGCCTCAGCGGAGAGCCGCTGGAGGTCTACGCCCAGCAGCACATCTTCACGCCTCTGGGCATGACTCACACCCGCTATCTCCCCCTGGCCCGCGCCTGCGGAGCGTACCAGGTCTACGGAGCGGCCATCGGGCTCGCTCCCGGCTCCAGCCCTGCCCGCCCCTGCAAGCCCGGAGACTGGAACGTCTCTCTGCTGCAGAAGATTGCGCCCACCGCTCACGATGACGAGGGCAACGCGCAGAACAACCCGGACTACAACCGGCTGCTGTGGGGCTCGGTGGATGATCCCTCCACCCGCCGCATGGGCGGCGTCGCCGGCCACGCCGGCGTCTTCTCCACCGCCCAGGACGTCGCCCTCTTCGCCCAGGCGCTGCTGGATCGCCTCGCCGGCCGGCCCAGCCGCTTTCCCCTCAAGCGCTCCACGCTGGAGCTGATGATCGCGCCGGAGCAGCCCGGCCATACGCCGGACCAGCTCGCGGAGGCCAATCAGGCCCAGCGCGCGGCCATCGCCGCCGGCGAAGCCCCCGCCGCGCCCGGCCTGGCGCCGCACTATCCCTCTGTCAAACATCAGGACCTGCGCGGCTATGGCTGGGATATCGACAGCGGCTTCTCCAAGCCGCGCGGCGTGGTCTTCCCCGTCGGCAGCTTCGGCCATACCGGCTACACCGGCACCGCACTGTGGATCGATCCCGGCTCAGACACCTACATCGTTCTTCTGGCCAACGCGATTCATCCCCGCGGCAACCCTCCCATCTCCAACCTGCGCGGTCAGGTAGCCACCGCCGCGGCAGAGGCCCTGGGGCTCTACCATCCGCCTGACTCCACCGCTCCGGCCGAGTGCGGCGACCCCAACCTCTTCTGCGCGCCCGCGCCCGGCGCAGCCGCAAAGGCATCCGGCGCAGGCAAACAGACTGCGGCCACCGGCCGCACCCTCACCGGAATCGACGTTGTCGAGCAGCAGCACTTCGCTCTCTTCGCCGCACTGGTCAAAGAGATCGGCCATCCGCCGGTGCTGGGCGTGCTCACCAATCAGACCGGCATCGACAGCAACCGCCGCTCGACCATCGCCATCCTGGCCAAAGACCTGCCCCAAGCGGTTCCGGGAGCGAAGCTGGCGACCATCTTCTCTCCCGAGCACGGCATCTTCGGCAGGCAGGACACCACCCACCTGCGCGCCGAGCTCGAACCCATCACCGGCCTGCCTGTCACCAGCCTCTACGGCCCCACAGAGGCGGACAAACGCCCTTCCCACGAACAGTTGAAGAACCTCGACGCCGTCGTGATTGACCTGCAGGACGTCGGCGTGCGCTTCTACACCTACGAGACGGTCACGGGATACTTCCTCGAAGCCGCCGCGCAGGAGATGACCGTCTATCACCATGACCTGAAGATCATCGTGCTGGACCGCCCGGCCCTGATCGACGGCGCGCAGGTGCAGGGGCCGGTCTCGGACGCCGCCTTCACCACCGGGCCGGGCGATTACATCGACTTCATGCCGCTGCCGGTTCGCAACGGAATGACGCTGGGAGAGCTGGCCGAGTACATCGCTGGCGTCAAGCACCTCGACGCCGACCTCACGGTCGTCCCGCTGCAGCACTGGTCACGCGCCGAGTACTTTGACCAGACCGGCCTGCCCTGGGTCAACCCCAGCCCCAACCTGCCTTCAGTGACAGCGGCAACACTCTACCCGGGCCTTGGCCTTCTGGACTTCACAGGCGTCTCAGCCGGACGCGGCACGGACGCGTCCTTTTCTCTTTTCGGAGCCTCCTGGATGAACGCTGCGGAGGTCGCGCGGGCCTTGAACCGGCGACAGATCCCGGGCGTCACCTTCACGGCCACCACCACCGCCGTTGCCGACTCCGCCAATCGCTATCCTTTTCACGGCCAGACGATCCCGGCGGTACGGATCACCCTCACCGACCGCCGCGTCCTTGACTCCCCGGAGATGGGCGTAGAGATCCTGAGCGCCCTGCACCGCCTCTACCCGCAGCAGTTCCAGCTTGCAAAGACCTTGCGGCTGCTGGGCAGCCGAGCCACGCTGGACGCCATTGAGGGAGGGGAAGATCCCCGCAGCGTCGCACAATCCTGGCAGCCCGCGCTCCACACCTACCTCACCACCCGCAGCCTCTACCTGCTCTACGAGTAGCGCACCGGAAGCTCTTCGGCAGGACAAGGTGCGTGCCCCCATATCTCGGCTTCTCAGAGATGTGGGTTCGCAGGATGCCCATCCAGACACACAGCTACATCACTTGTCGGTTGACGACTTCGTCTTCAAGCTCTGGAAGACGTGCTGCATCACAAACTCGGGGGTGATCGTCTCACCGGCCAACAGCATGGCCGTGAGCTCCCCACCCAGCACTTGGGGCGCAATCACCACATCCGGCTGAGCAAGCTTGACCTTGTTCAACTGACGGGCGTCATTCACGGCGGCAACCGTGCGAACGCCGGGAGCGAGCTCTCGCATGGCAAGGATCACAAACGCATTCTCCGCATCATCGTCCAGCATGGCCAATACGGCAGTGGCCTGCTCGGCGTCCGCCTGGCGCAGTGTCTCCGCCGTGCTGGGATCTCCCAGCACGACCTCCGGCCCCTTGGCCTCCGCCGCGTCGACCGCTTCCCTCATGATGCGCACCACAACCAGGCCGCGCTTTTCCAGTTCTTGCGCGGTATTGATAGCCAGGGACGTGTTACCCACGACAACATAGTGGTGATGCCGTTTCATCTTGGGACTCCTCCGGTTGACAATACGCAGCAGGCTTCGGCTCACCAAAGGAGCAATCACCGCCGTGAGTGAAGTGGCAAAGACGGCCACGCCGAGAATGATCACCGAGACCGTAAACAGCCGGGCCTCATCTGTTCGGGGGACGATGTCTCCATAGCCCACCGTGCTCATGGTGACCATGGAGTAGTAGAGGGCGGTCACCAGATTGTTGATTGGCGGCGTGAACCCCCCACCAAGGTAGTACGCGCCAAAGGTAGCGTACAGCAGCAGCATCAAGCCGGAGGTGACGGCGAAGAGCGTGCTGGCCGCTACGCTTGATCGATCAAAGCTGCGCCAGGTAACCAGCAGCGCAACCACGATCAGCAGGAAGTAGGTAGACAAAGGCCCCGCGTGGGCGTGTCTGCCCAGCACGGTGTTGGTGGTTGCCGTCACCGCCAGCAGCAAGGCCACGATCCATGCCAGACGGGAGCGCCACAGCAACGCAAACCCCATGATGAGCATGCCGCTGCCGATGAACAAGGACGGCAGCTTGTGCATCTGGAGATTGAAATAAAAATCTCCATTCGCCAGCGAGCGCAGCCCCGCAAACCAGTGGTTGCCCCAGTCTCCCTGCAAGACCCAGAAGCCCGCCAGCCACAGCATCAGGGCCAGAGGAACCTGCGGAAACCAGACCGGTCCACGCAATAGCTTGGAAACGCCTTCGAGCTTGATGCGAAGACGTTCGATGCGCGAGTTGATGATCTGCGGATACTTCATGGGCTCCCACGGTCACCC
>JAKART010000165.1:0-330 GCA_021819255.1 Acidobacteriota bacterium | reverse complement strand
GGGAGCAACCATCGCCCCGACGGGCTCGTTGCGCTCCAGAGCCGAACACAAACACACTGAGGATCTCGGCAAAGGCAGTATACCCATCCGCTCCAGACGCCACCAAGCCGGGACCATCGACCCATCCGGCCCTGCTCCAGCGGGTGCCTCAAATCTCGGCTTCTCTGAGATGTGGGTTCGCGGGTGCCGGGTGCCCCGCACTTTCGGCCCTCTCACCCCGCACAACACTCGGGTGCCCCACATCTCGGCTTCTCAGAGATGTGGGTTCGCAGCACCCCGTCCGCACCTTCGGCCCTCTCACCCCGCACAACACTCGGGTGCCTCAAATCT
>JAKART010000164.1 GCA_021819255.1 Acidobacteriota bacterium | reverse complement strand
CCTGCCACAGGAGCTCGGCGCGCCGGCAAAGGCCAGGTGAGCCGGGGGAGCGCCGGCGACTGGCAGCGGCCGGATGCGCGTATTCTACAGACTGTGAACAATTACACCGTACGTATCGGTTCGCGCGGCTCGCAGCTCGCCCTGTGGCAGGCCAACCATGTCGCCGGGCTGCTTCGTAACCTTGGGCACAGCGTAGAGATCGATGTGATTCGCACCGTGGGTGACCGCATGCAGGAGCCCGGATTTGTTGCTCCGGAAGCCTGCGAGGACGGTACGCCATTGGATGCCAAGGGCATCTTTATCAAGGAGATTGAAGATGCTCTGCTGGCCGGCCGGATTGATCTAGCCGTACACTCCCTCAAGGATCTGCCCACAAAGCTGCAGGATCGATTCACGCTGGCTGCTATTCCGCAGCGAGTGGATGCGCGCGATGCGTTGGTCTGTGAGAAGTACTGGGGGCTCCACATGTTACCCTCCGAGGCCAGCATCGCCACCACCAGCCCGCGGCGGCAGGCCATGTTGCTTGCGTTGCGGCCGGACCTGCGCTTTGTGGAGATGCGCGGCAACATTGACACCCGGCTGCGCAAATGGTCGGAGGGCCAGGCGGATGCGCTGGTGCTGGCCTCGGCCGGGCTGGACCGGCTGGGACGCACCGAGCACGTGCATTACAGATTCTCCGTGGATGAGCTGACGCCCGCTCCCGGGCAGGGGGCTCTGGGATTGGAGACGCGCAGTTCGGCGCACCCGCTGGATAGCGAGGATCCAAACCGCGATCGCTTGATCCATGCTGCCGTCAGGGCGCTCAACGATCCGGATGCGGAGTTTGCCACCGCGGCGGAGCGGGCAGTGCTTAACGCGCTCGGCGGAGGCTGTCAGCTTCCCCTGGGAGCCTACTGCCATCGGCTGGAGGAGGTGTGGCGCCTCCACTCCATGGTGGTGGCGCGGGATGGAGAAGAGATGGCTCAGGTGGTCAAAGAGGCGCCGCTGGGAGTCTCCGCTGTAGAGTTCGGCGAAGCGGCCGCTGAGGCGCTCACTGCAGCCGGAGCCCGCCAGATGCTCCAACAGGTTCCCTAAGACATCTCTTACTGGATTAGCGTCATTATCTCGGCCTCAGGCTGAGCCCTCTGGATGCGTAGCCGGGCGCAGGTGATGCCCAGATGGAAGCGGCGCGGGCCTGCGCTGCCGGGATTCAGATAGAGGACCCCCTGGCGCCGTTCAACAGAGGCCTGGTGTGAGTGGCCGCTGATGACCACCCCGATCCCGGCGGCCTTTGGATGCAAATCCAGGTCCTGGAGCGCATGGACCATGTAGATCAGGCAGCCTGCCAGCTCAATCATCTCGGTAGCGGCAAGACCGGACCATCTTCCCCAGGCGCGCGTATCGCCGTCGATGTTGCCGCAAATGGCGGTCACCGGCGCAATGCGGGCGAGTTCGGTCAGGATCTCGGGGTCGCCGACGTCGCCGGCGTGGAGGATATGAGAGACACCGGCCAGGGCGGGGAGAAGCTCCGGCCGGAGCAGGCCGTGCGTGTCAGAGACGACGCCAATCAAGGTAGAGTTTCGCATAGAGGATCTCCGGCCGGCATGTACCCCGCTTTAAAAACCCTCACCCAGCCGGCTGCGTGGGTCCAGCGAATCACGTAGGCCGTCTCCAATCAGATTGAAGGAGAAGACGCAAAGAGCCAGAGCGATGGCCGGAAAGAACATCAGATAGGGGGACTCGAAGATGTGTGAGCGAGCGTCATTGAGCATTGCTCCCCAGGTGGGGGCTGGCGGCTGAACTCCCAGCCCCAGGAAGCTGAGTGTAGCCTCTGACAGCACAGCGGCGGCCATGCCGACAGCGGCCTGTACCAGAACTGGCTGAAGAATGTTCGGGAGGATGTGCCATAGCATCAGGTGGAGGTCGCCGGCGCCCATGGAACGCGCCGCCTGCACATACTCGCGCTGCTTTACGCTGAGAACCTGGGCGCGGACCAGGCGCGCGTAGTTCACCCAACTTGCCAGCGCCAGCGCCAGGATCAGATTCACCAGGGAGGAGCCCAGAAAGGCCACCATGGCGATGGCCAGCAGGATGCCGGGGAGGGCCAGAAATGCGTTGGTAAGGTAGATATTCACCAGCGTGTCCGTAAAACCACCATAAAAGCCCGCCAGCATGCCCAGCGCCGAGCCCAGCGCCAGGGAGATGCCTACCACGGCTCCCGCGACCAGCAAGGAGATTCGGGCTCCGTAAAGAATGCGGGAAAACACATCCCGGCCCAGCTCATCGGTGCCGAACCAGTGCGCCGGCGAAGGAGGCAGAAGACGGGCGGCAAGATTAAGCCGGGTAGGGTCATCCGGGGCCAGCCACGGTGCAAACAGAGCACAGAACAGGAAGAGCAAGAGAATCAGACAGCCGGTAAAGGCCAGGGGTTGACGCCGAGCGAGTTCCACCAGCCGCCGGAGAGCCGCGCGACAGGCGAAGAAGAGAGATGGGAAGCATCGATCCAATTGGGCGAGGGGGCCTGCTATCCCCTGGTCTGATGATAGCGCCACGCCGGCAGCGCCAGGCAAAGGCAGTTGAGACGGACGCCGCGCGGACGGCGGACCGGGGCGTTCGAGACTCGAGCAAGATTCCGGATTGAGCCTGGGCTGATTCTTGACATCACCTTGCCGGCACATACACTTGACGAAGAGATCCTCCCATCCCTGATTGGGGATATGCAGCAGGCCGGAATGGAGTGCTCGCGAGGGCGGCGGCAATCCAGGTCCAACCGGCAGGGTTGGGGTTCATCTCGGATTGGAGTTCGTTGGATGAGTGAGAGAGCGCAGACCGCTTTGGTGTGCGGCGCGGGTGGGTTTATAGGTGGGCATCTCGTCAAGAGTTTGACGGCCAGTGGAATCCAGGTGGTTCGAGCTGTCGATGTGAAGCCGCTCGCGGATTGGTATCAGATCAGCGATGGGGTAGAGAACCTCTGCCTGGATCTCAAGGACAAGCAGAACTGTCTGCGCGCCGCTGACGGAGTCGATCTGGTCTTCCAACTGGCTGCCGACATGGGCGGCATGGGCTTTATCGAGAACAACAAAGCCCTTTGCATGCTGAGCGTGCTGACGACCACGCATATGCTGATGGCCGCGCAAGCCAAGGGGGTCAAGCGATTTTTTTACTCCTCTTCGGCCTGCGTCTACAACGGAGAAAAACAGACCCGGGAGGACGCAGTGGGGCTGAAGGAGTCCGACGCCTACCCGGCGTTGCCGGAGGATGGGTACGGCTGGGAGAAGCTCTTCTCCGAGCGCATGTGCCGGCACTTTGAAGAGGACTTCGGATTGGTCTGCCGGGTGGCTCGGTATCACAACGTCTACGGACCGTATGGAACCTGGGCTGGTGGCCGGGAAAAGGCCCCAGCAGCCATCTGCAGAAAGGTGATTGAGGCCAGGAACTCGGGGATCCATGAGATCAACATCTGGGGCGATGGCCGGCAGACGCGCAGTTTCATGTACATCGACGATTGCTTGAAGGGCACCGAGATGATCATGAACAGCGATATCCGCGAACCGATCAATCTGGGTTCGAGCGAGCTGGTAACCATCAATCAACTGGTGGACATCGTCGAGGAGATTGCAGGCATCAAGTTGAAGCGGAGTTATGATCTGAAGGCGCCCAAGGGAGTGAACGGACGGAACAGCGACAACACGATGATTCGGCAAAAACTCGGCTGGGAACCATCCATCGGGCTACGCGATGGTATGCAGCGTACCTTCCATTGGATTGAACGGGAGATCGCCCGAGGAGCCAGCGGGAGGTGATCGCCGGCTCGGGCAGAGGAGTGCAAAGAAATCAGATGAGGTCAGGAACCATCCAGGCGAAGATGCCCGATGAGCGGACGATCCTCGGCATCCGGTTCTTTGTGGGGACGGCGCCCGAGGCGGTGGAAAGGATGCGCGGAGGCGGACTTCTGGTGGTTCCGGCTGCTCCAGCCCTCAAGGACCTGGAGACCAAACCCCAATATCGCGAGGCGCTGCTGCGCTCCGACCTGGCGTTGGCCGACTCCGCCTACATGGTGATGATATGGAACCGGCTGCAGCGTGATTCTATCCGCCGGTTATCCGGATTGGAGTATCTGCGGGAGCTGCTCAAGCAACCCGAACTGCGTCTTCCGGGTGGGGCGTTTTGGATCATGGCGGGGCAGCAAAGCGCCAAGCAAAACCTGGCGTGGCTGCGCCGCCAGGGCATTCATGTCCCGGAGCAATTCGTCTACGTGGCTCCCATCTATTCCAGCGAAGAGATGGAGGATTGGGAGCTTCTTCAGCGCATCGAGAGGCTGCGTCCTCGCCATGTGATTCTGACGCTGGGCGGTGGAACTCAGGAGCGGACTGGACTTTATCTAAAGAAAAGCTTGAGCTATTTACCCGCAATTCATTGTATTGGAGCAGCAATCGCCTTTTTGAGCGGAGACCAGGTCCGAATCCCTCACTGGGCAGATCGAAGTTATCTAGGCTGGTTGTTTCGATCGATCTCTCATCCCACCCGCTACGTGCCCAGGTATTGGGGCGCTCGCAAGCTTCTTTATCTTTTGATTCGTTACCGGGAGCGCCTGCCGATTTCTCCGGCTTAAGCGCTCATCCAGGCCGCGGTGCTGACCTCCAGGCCCGCGCTGGATCCATCTCCAGCGGGTCTTGGTTCCTGGCTGGAGGCCTGGATTCCTTTGGTGGAGTAACCTTTTCAGCCCTGACGGGTCCTTGTCGTTATGAGAGTTCGAGCTGTCGCCATCGCCCTTTGTCTCTGCTGTCCTGTAGCGTCAGGTACGCCGCGGTCCGCCCGGCGAAACCTCTCGGTGGCAGAACAATACCTCTTTTCAGCCGCGAATGCGGAGCGAGCGCGGTATGGCCTGAGGCCGTTGCGTTGGAGCCCGGGGCTTTATCAGGCAGCCAGCCAGCACGCCTGGCGGATGGCCGAGCGAGGGGCTATCTCGCACCAGTTCCCTGGTGAGCCGAATCTGAAAGCGCGCGGCGCGGCGGCGGGACTTCGCTTCAGCGAGATCGCCGAGAATGTCGCCGAAGCTCCCACCGCGGTCTTGATTCAGCAGGCCTGGCTGCACTCCCCCGAGCATTTGAGAAACATGCTGGATCCTGCTGTGGATTCCGTGGCCATCCGAGTGGTGCGGGGCGCGGGCGGGGAACTGTTCGCGGTGGAGGATTTCGATCGTACCGTGAGCGACCTTTCCCTGGCTCAGCAGGAGGAACAGGTGGGACGCCTGTTGCAGTCGGTCGTGTCCATCCAGGTGCGGACAGGCACCCAGGAGGCACGGCAGACCTGCCGGATGGAGAGCGGATACGCAGGACCACGCCGACCGATGTTCGTCATGCGTTTTACGGCGGTGAAGCTGGACCGCCTGCCCAGCCAACTGCGGCAGCGGCTGGCCACGGGAAGGTATGGTCAGGCTGAGGTGGGGGCCTGCCCGGCGGGACCCTCGTACGGCTTCTCCATCTACAGCATCGCTGTGCTGCTCTATCGGTAGGTTCTTGCTCGAAGGACCGAGCGCGGTTGACAAGCTGCCGGTTCCGCGGCGTCGGTTCATCCGCCAGTCCAGGATTGGCCGCGGTGGAGTGCGTGCCTTGACGATGGTGTCGACGCAAGGCGCTCAGGCAGGGACCGGACCGAGGCCCGCTTGGGCCATCTCCTCAGCGCTTGCCGGCTGCGTGGGTTCCATGCGGAGCAGATTGTTGAAGCGGTTGAAGTAGTTGAACAAGCCGATGGCGGCCATGAGCTCCACGACCTCGCCCTCGGAGTAGAAGCTGCGCAGCCGGGCCATCTCCTCATCGCTGAACTGATGGGAGTGCAGCGTCATTGCCTCGGCCAGATGAATGGCTGTTTTCTCAGCTTCTGTGAAGAGGGCACTGGTCTTCCAGTCATGCAGGGCAGCGAGATGTTCGGGAGTCCAGCCCAGCCGGAGGCTGATGGCGGTATGGCTGGCCAGGCAATACTCCGTGCAGTTGAGTTGCGACGTCCGGACCACGACCAGTTCCTTGAGCCGAGTGGGAAGAGTGCCTGTGGAGAGCACCGCCTCCA
>JAKART010000163.1 GCA_021819255.1 Acidobacteriota bacterium | reverse complement strand
CTGCGCTGGCCTACCGCTTGAATGCAGGATTTGTGCCGGTGCGCAAGCCCGGCAAACTGCCGGCCGCGGTAGAGAAGGTGAAGTATGACCTGGAGTACGGCAGCGATTCGCTGGAGATCCACAAGGACGCCATCCAGCCGGGTCAGCGGGTGATCATTGTGGATGACCTGCTGGCGACGGGAGGCACCATGGATGCGACCATGGACCTGGCCAAGCGCATGGGCGGCGAGATTGTGGGAATTGCGGTCGCCATCGAGCTGGATTTCTTAAAGGGACGGCAGAGGTTCCCCGGGATCGACGTCCTGAGCCTGATGCACTACGACGAATGAAGAGTCTCCCGATGGAGCCCCAAGCAGGGTCGAGGCGCCTGCCTCAGGCGATGCGGCAGATCATCCGTCCGTTCGTCGGTCCGGTTGCGGCGGAAGCCCCGAGCCAGCCCCGAGCCAGCCCCGAGGAAATCCCGAGCCAGCCCCGAGCCAGCCCCGAGCCAGCCCCGAGGAAATCCCGATTGGTTTGCTCGCGTCCGCGCGCCTTTCGCCCGGCGGCCTTGGGGTGGGCGCATCGAGTTCAGCAAGCGCAAGCATCGAGTTCACCAAGCGCAAGCATCGAGTTCACCAAGCGCGCGCATCGAGTTCACCAAGCGCGCACATCGGGCTCACCAAGGATGACCAGCGCCCCGCGCTCTCCAATATAGATTCAGCAACATGGCCAGCACCGAGGTGAAGATCCCTGCCAGGGCCATGGCGAGGGATGACACCGAACCCCGCACCTCCGAGCTGCGAAAGAGAGACGCCGTTCCGATGGCGTGCGAGGAGGCGCCGACGGCGGCCCCGACCGCATGGTCATGCGGGATGCGCACCAAGCGCAGAATGCCGGGGCCGATGACGCTACCCAGCAGGCCGGTGAGCAGCACCATGGCCGCTGTAATGGCAGGGTCGCCATGCAGACTGCGAGAGACCTCAATGGCGATGGGTGTGGTCACGGACTTGGGCAACGCGGACATCACCATCCGGTGCGAGGCTCCGCAGAGGCTGGCGACGCCGCCGGCGGTGACCATTCCCACCGCGGAGCCCGCAAAAACCACCAGGCTGAGCCGCGGCAGGGTCGCCTTCAGCTTGATTCCCTGCTTGTACATGGGCACCCCCAGGGCCACGGTGGCCGGGCCCAGAAGCGTGGTGAAGACGCCTCCGCCCGTGTTGTAGGAGGCATAGGGAATATGCAGGACCCAGAGAAGAAAGATCAGCGCGACCGAGGCCGAGAGCAGGGGATGGATCCAGGCCCAGCGCCGGTGCAGGCGCAGGCTGAGAGCATAGACGGCCAGGGTGAGCAGGATGTAGAGCGCGGGATGGGTGAAGAGGTGAAGGGTCGGGCGAATCACGTTGGCGGCTTCCTTTTAGCGGAGTCAGGGCAGTGGAGTCAGGGTAGCGGAGTCAGGATGGTCTGGTTGGTCTGGTTGGTCTGGTTGGCCCTGCGGCGAAGCGGCTACGCAGCGTCTGCAACCTGCTGGCGGCGGCGGCTCGCGGCCGTCAAGGCAGCAGATCAGCCTCCCGGTTGATCTCGGCGATCTCTTCATCGCGCAGCAAAAAGTGGGCCAGGCTGCCGGTCGTCAGCAGCACGGCCAGCAGGCTGGCCACCAGGCTGGCCAGCAGCGCCACGCCGTTCTTGCGCAGTTCGGCGGTCATGGTGGCCAGCCCGGCCATCAGCGGGATGAAGAGAAGCGTCATGTGCCGAACCAGCAAGAGCGAGCTGCGCTCCACCCACTCCAGCCGGATCAGGCCCAGCAGCAGCGCCAGGGTGAACAGGATCAAGCCCAGGACGCTGCCGGGCAGGGGAACGCCGAGACGGTGCAAACCGACGCCCAGCATCTCAAAGGCGACGATGATGACGAAACCGAGCATGGGGGGAACTCCTTTCGGCGGTTGCCGGCTGGAATGTGCTTGTCCACCAGGGACAGGTGCGGCGGAGGGCGTCCATGGAAAGCTGGGAGCGGACGCGATGGGTCATTGCCCTTCCGCCTGTCGACACAGGCCCGTTTTGAATCCCTTCAGCATACTTTCAGGATGCCCTGGATGCCGCGTTGCCATCCGGTGCCGCCGTGACGCTGGGCGCCATGCCGTCCGAGCTTTCTGATGCAATGGCCGACAGGTCGAGATCTCCCATCGAGTCCACGCGGGCTGCAAAGAGCTTCTCGGCCGCAGCGGCCAACGGAGTCGCCGCCGAGGGGGCTGCGTTGGATACCAGCTTCAGGTCTTTGCTCATCAGCTGGAGTGGAAACTCCGGCGAGTAGTCGCCGTTGCGAATCTTGGGGAACTTGCCCAGGAAGGCCGGGGCGACGGTGGCTGAGCGGGAGAGGACATCCAGCAGGACGTTCTGCGGCAGGTCCAGATGCCGGCCCAACGAGAGGGCTTCGGCGATCGCCGCCATCCCGACGCCGAGCAGAAGGTTGACCACTAGCTTCATCTTCACTCCCGAGCCTCCCGGACCAATCAGAAACCACTGCCTGGCGAGCGTTTCGAAGATGGGGGTGCAAGCCTCGAAGGTCGCCTGATCTCCGCCCGCCAGCAGGGTGATGGTCCCAGCTTCCACCGCCGGGGTTGAGCCGGCGATGGGCAGATCCAGCATTCGCAGGCGGCGCCGGGCCGCCTCGCGATGAAGCTCTTGTGATAGCGCCCAGGAGATGGTGCTCATCTCCAACAGGATGCTGCCTGGCCGGGCGGATTCCAGCACGCCGCTCGGGTCGAAGTAAACCTGCTGCACAGCCTCGTCGTTGGCCAGGCAGGACAGAATCACGTCCGCAGTGGCGCAGAGAGAGGCGAGCGAGGCTGCCCGGGCAACACCCTGGCCCGCCGTCTGCTCATCCTTCCGCGGGCTGCGGTTCCATGCCTGCACTTGCCAACCGTTCGCATGCAGCCGGCTGGAGAGCCGGCTGCCCATCAAGCCCAGACCAAGAAATCCAAGTTGGGTTTTACTGATTTCCATCATGGTTGTATCGGTTTGTCCCTTCCGCCTCGTCCGCTTCACTTTGCCCGCGTCAGAGGGGGAGTGCGCGGCGATGGCCCTGATGAAATGATGGAAACCGGGAAAGCCGCGGCTCAAGGCGTCCTCTGGAAGTTGCAAATTCACAGCTTTTGTGAACTCCGAGGATCGCAAAGCGGCGCGAGATCGCTCTTCGATTGACATGGATCTCTCTTGAGCCGGTGCTTGTTGATCTTTCAAGAGGCGAACTCTTGCTCAAGTATGGGAATGGCATCTCCTCTTAGGATACTCAGTGCCAGGGAGAGTGGATAGCATTGCGCCGCGAATCGTTGCGGCCGTGTTCTTCTTCGCGCTTGCTCAGGCACGGGCTCCTTCGTTGTCAAACGGCTGCGTTTTGCCGGTCTCGCGGAGGGATACGCGGAACGGAGCGTCATACGGCGCGTGGCGCCGAGTTGCCGGGCGGGTTGGGATAACTTATAAATAATTTAGTTCTCTTGGTGGTTCGCTTGGGCAACGTTGCCGCGGCCTGAGCTTCGGCGCGGGCGCACGAATACATTTTCAGGCGATACTTCGGCGCAGATCCTTCCACAGTAGATCCTTCCAGATAGGTAGATCCTTCTGGATTTGAGGGTCTGCTCGGAACTTCTGGCTTCTCTCAAGCATCTTCAGAGTGGGCCCCGAGTGAATCGCGTACGGCTGGATGCCCAATTGGGGAGCGATGCGGAGAGGAGATGGCGGATGTGGATTGTTCGACTGGCCCTGAACCGGCCGTACACCTTCGTTGTCTTGTCGCTGCTGCTTCTCATCGCCGGTCCGCTGGCGGTTCTGCATACGTCCGTGGATATCTTCCCCAACATTGATATTCCGGTCGTCTCGGTGGTGTGGATGTATGCCGGTCTCTCTCCACAGGAGATGACCGACCGCATCGTCTCTCCGTTTGAGCGGACGCTGCCCACCCTGGTCAACGACGTCGACCACAGCGAATCGCAGGTTTTGACCGGAGTTTCCGTCACCAAGCTGTTTTTCCGGCCTTCGGTGAAGATCTCTCAGGCTGTGGCCCAGGTGACGGCCGCGGCGCAGACCGTGATGCGCCAGCTTCCTCCCGGCGCAACGCCTCCGCTGGTCATCCAGTACAGCGCCTCCAGCGTTCCGATTGTGCAAATGAGCCTTTCCGGCGATGGGATGACGGAGCAGCAACTGAACGATATCGCAATGAACTTTGTGCGCACGCAGTTGTCCACGGTGCAGGGAGCGTCCATCCCCTGGCCGTATGGCGGAAAGTTGCGTCAGATTCAGGTGGACATCGATACCAGGAAGTTGCAAGCCTACGGGCTGTCCGCCTCCGATATCGTGAATGCGGTAAACGCGCAAAACGTGATTCTCCCCTCCGGCGACGCCAAGATGGGAGACTTTGACTGGCAGATCGAAACCAATAGTGCTCCGCGGACCATTGCGGCTCTGAATAACCTGCCCATCCGGAGCATGAACGGGGCCACCATCTACCTGCGCGATGTGGGCAGCGTGTGGGATGGATTTCCGCCGCAGACCAATCTGGTGCGCGTCAACGGGCAGCGGGCCACGCTGCTCACGGTGTACAAGACGGGGAACTCCTCCACCCTGGATATCATCTCCGCGATTCGCAGAAGTCTGCCCGCGATTCTGGCCGAACTTCCGCCCGCGCTGCGCATTCACCTTATTTCAGATCAGTCCATGTTTGTGCGCGCCGCCATCTCCGGAGTGGTTCGGGAGGCGCTGATCGCGGCTGCTCTTACGGCTCTGATGATTCTGGTCTTCCTGGGAAGCTGGCGATCCAGCCTGATCATCGCCGTCTCCATCCCGCTGTCGGTGATCTCGTCGTTGCTGCTGCTGCCGGCGCTGGGGCAGACCATCAACATCATGACCCTGGGCGGACTGGCCCTTGCGGTGGGCATCCTGGTGGATGACGCGACGGTGGCCATTGAGAACATTGACCGCAATCTGGAAGAGGGCAAGGAGTTGGAGCAGGCCATTCTGGACGGTTCAGCGCAGATCGCCGTACCGGCGTTTGTCTCCACGCTCTCCATCTGCATTGTCTTTGTCCCGATGTTCTTTCTCAACGGGGTGGCGCGCTACCTCTTTGTCCCCATGGCGGAGGCCGTCGTCTTCGCCATGCTGGCGTCCTACTTCTTCTCGCGCACCATTGTCCCCACCATGGCCAAGTATCTGCTGAAGGGGCATGAGATTCTCCATGCTCAGGAGCAGGCTGCGTCCAGGAACCCGTTTGTCCGCTTCCAGCGCAGCTTTGAGCGCGGCTTTGAGAGGCTGCGGTCCTGGTACCGGGAGATGCTGGTGCTTTGCCTGGCCCGCCGCGCGGCGTTTGTGTGGAGCGCGGTGCTGTTCTGGGGGCTCTCGCTGCTGGTGCTGACGCCCTGGCTGGGCCGCGACTTCTTCCCCGCGGTGGATGGCGGGCAGTTCAAGTTGCATGTGCGCGCCCATAGCGGCACGCGTATTGAGAACACGGCGCGCATCTGCGACGCGGTGGAGAGCGAGATCCGCAGAGAGATTCCACCGGCGCAGCTTGAGAACATTATCGACAACATCGGCGTGCCGTACTCGGGAATGAATCTCTCTTACTCCAACTCAGCGACGGTGGGCACGGAGGATGCGGATATCACGGTCTCGCTGGCCAAGGATCACCGCCCCACCGCTGAGTATGTGCATGTTCTGCGGAAGCGGCTGAACCAGGAGTTTCCGGGGGTGGAGTTTTACTTTCTGCCCACGGATATGGTGAGCCAGATCCTGAACTTTGGGCTGCCGGCGCAGATGGATATTCAGCTTGTAGGCCAGCAGGTGGAAGCCGACCGGGATGTGGCTGAACACCTGATGCAGAGGTTCGCGCGCGTCCCCGGGGTGACGGACCTGCGGATTCAGCAGCCCTTCAACCTGCCGGCCTGGAGGGTGGATGTGGATCGGACGCGAGCCCAGCAGGCCGGCTACACCGAAGCCCAGGTGGCCTCCAACCTGATGATCAGCCTGAGCGGAAGTTTTCAGACGACGCCGAACTTCTATCTCGATCCGCGCAGCCACATCGCCTACGACATCGCGGTGCAGACGCCCCAGTATGACGTCAAGAAT
>JAKART010000162.1 GCA_021819255.1 Acidobacteriota bacterium | reverse complement strand
GGGCTCACATTGGCCGCGGTGGCCTCAGCCGTGCGCGAGATTCGTAGAGAGAAGGGCATGCTGCTGGTGGAGGGAGATCCTGACTGCCGGAGCGCGGGGTCGTTTTTCAAGAACCCGGTGGTGGGTCTGGAACGTCTGGAGGCAATTTCCGCAGCGGCTGGAGTGACGCCAGGGATGGTGCCTGGATGGCCGGCAGGGGCGGGCCTGATCAAAATTCCCGCCGCCTGGTTGCTGGAGCAAACCGGGTTCGTCAAAGGGTTTGGGGACGGCCCGGCTCGGATCTCATCCCGTCACACCCTGGCGCTGACCAACCACGGCGGAGCCACTTGCGCGGACATTGAGCGGTTGCAGGGGCAGATCGTCGAGCGGGTCAGAGATCGTTTCGGGATCACGCTGGAGCGGGAGCCGGTACTGCTGGGCTGAAGCGATCTCAGCGCAGTCCCATCCCGGCATTCATCGTCCTCCTGCGTAAGCCTTCTGCGCGAGCCCTCCTGCGTAAGCCTCCTGCGCGAGCCCTCCTGCGCCGGGCCAGCCGCGCCAGCGCAAGCCAGGCGAAGTCCAACCCCAGTTCGGGAGCGCGGCCATGCGTTCGGGAGCGCGGCCAGGAGCTCGGGAGCGCGGCCAGGCGTGCTTTGGGGCGCAGGCGCTGGTGGAAGCACTGCTTCACAGCAGCATCTGCAGCATGCGAGCGCGCTCCTCGGCCAGCACGCGCGAGGCCGGACCCTGGTCCAGGATCCGGCCCTGCTCCAGTCGAATCACCTCGGCGCCCAGCATCAGAGCCTCTTCCACATCGTGCGTCACCGATAGCACAGGAGCACCGAGTTGAGCGGCGCGCTGTTGCATGCGCGGAAGCAACGCGTCACGCAGGGCCCGGTCGATGCCGGTAAAGGGTTCATCCAGCAGGATGAGGCGGGGATGAGGCACGGCGAACGCTCGCGCCAGGCTTACCCGCTGGCTTTCGCCGCCGGAGAGATCGCCTGGCCTGCGCCCTAGCAGCGCCTCCAGTTGGAAGCACCGGATCGCCTCCTCGACGAGCTCCGCGCCACTGCCGGTTTGCCGGTCGGATGGCTGCTGGAATGCCGCGCCGCGCCGCACCGCACTCGGGAAGGAGATATTCTCCCGCACGGACATGTGCGGGAAAAGGACAGCGCCCTGCGGAGCATAGGCCAGACCCCGAAGGTGGGGCGCCATGCGGTGGTGCGGCTGGTCCCACTCCTCCGGCGCGCCGCCGCCCTTGCGATGAGCGAGACGGCGGGAGAGGATGCCGACGCGCGGAGCTTGCGGAACAAGACCGCAGACGGCGCGGAGAATGGTGCTCTTCCCGCTTCCGGAAGGACCGAAGATGACGGTCCAGCGTGAGATCAGGGCAAGATCGAGGTCCAGCAGCAGAGCCCCCACCCGGGCGTTCAGCCGAAGTCGGAAGCGGGGGAGCTGTGGCATCGATTCGCCCGCAGCCTGGTTGGGCGGGCTGGAGGATGTTGGGAGATCAGGCAAGCTCCGCCCTCCGGTTTCCGCGCCCGTAAACCACCAGCAGCGCCAGGAAGGACAGGCCGGCCAGTGCGGCGGCAGTGAGGTTGGCGTCCGTGTAACGGAGTTCCTGCACTTGATCGAAGATCGCGATGGAGAGAGTGCGAGTGACGCCCGGGATGTCGCCGCCGACCATGAGCACGACTCCGAACTCGCCTACCGTGTGGGCAAAGCAGAGCACCGCGGCGGTGATGAAGGAGGCGCGGGAGAGGGGAAGGGTCACGCGGCGAAAGACCGTCCACGGCCCTGCACCGAGAACCTGCGCGACCTCCACAGTGGGGCGATCGATGGAGGAGAAGGCGACCACCAGGGGCTGCACGGCAAAGGGCAGGCTGTAGATCATGGAGCCGATCAGCAGGCCGGAGAAGGTGAAGGCCACCGGGTGCCCGAGCAGAGCGATGAGGGTTCGGCCAAGAGCCGTTGCCGGGCCCAGACCGACCAGGAGATAGAAGCCGAGCACAGTCGGTGGAAGAACCAGGGGCAAGGCCACGGCCGCCTGGGCCACGCGCCGCGCCGCGCCACGGCCGGACGCAATCCATACCGCCAGCGGCGTGGCGAGCAGCAGGAGAAGAAGCGTGGTAAGGCTGGCCAGGCGAAGCGTCAGTTCGAGCGCGGCAAAGTCCATGGTGGTGTCAGTCTAGTCCCTTCACCTGTAGGGCCGGGTAGAAGCTCTGCGAGCCGGCCGTTGGAGAGAGAAGCGGTGAAGCCGGCGAGGGGCTGATTGAGCCGGGCCAAATCGGGGGATTCTCGGTGGGATAAAGCTTGCTCGGCCGGGGACCGGCTAGACCATTTTCCCTGATGATGGGTGTACGGAAGCGGGCGTTCAGTGGCGTTTTCATTGAGGAAACCCCACAGGAGTCGTTCCCCTTGCTTCCACCTTCAGAGAAAATGGGCTAGTTGGCCGGGTCAAGGCCGAAGCCGGGCAGACTCTGCTGAACGCTTTTGCTGGTGAGCCACTCGAGAAATCCCTGCGCTTGCCTCTGATTCCGGGAGGATCTCAGGACGATCGCGCATTGGCGAATCGGCTGATAGCTGCCGGCGGGAAGGCGGATAAAGGAACCCAAGGCGCGATCATGAGCCGAACGGGCGATGGTCAGAGAGATGAAGGCTGCCTGAGCATTGCCGGACTCGGCGAACTCCGCCGTCTGCCCGATGTTCTCTGCGATAGCCAGCTTGGGGGCGAGTTGGGCGTAAAGGTGCAGGCTTTCCAAAGCCTGGCGAGCGGCGACGCCGTAGGGGGCATGGAGAGCGTTGGCGATGGCGATCTTCCTCACCCCGGGGCTGGTCAGGACGTTGAGGGAGAGCGGCTGAGCGGGCGAGTCGCGGCGCGCCCACAGCACCAGCACGCCACGGGCATAAGCCATGGGGTGCGGTTCATCGGCCAGGCCGGCGCTGACCAGGCGCTGCGGATGAGCTTCATCGGCGGAGAGAAACACATCCTGGGGGTCGCCGTTGAGGATCTGCTCGGTCAAGGCTGCGGAAGATCCGTAGGACGCGATGATCTTGACGCCGGTAGCTTGTTCGTACTGCCTCTCCAGCACAGGCAGTACAGGCTCCAGATCCGCTGCGGCGGCAATGTGCAACTCCGCGGTCTGCGCGGCGCAGCGCGCGCAGCAGAACAGAAGCGGCCATGCGGCCACCGCCAGGGTGAGGGCTAACCGATTCCAGGCGGAGCTTGCTTTACGGTAGGCTAGAGAAAAGTATGAACCCTTCATCACACATCCTTCGCTGCACTGGATGCGGCCAACGCATCGCCGCAGAGCAGGCGCAACGTAATTTTAGATGCTGCGACTGCGGCGATCTGTTTGAGGTGGAGTATCCCTGGAGCGAGAGCGCGGCGCAAGCTGGGTCGGCGGATGGTTCCTCGGCGGCTCCGCCGGCGGCCAGAAACCTGCCTAACCCCAGTGCTCTTCGTTATCTTTGGCAGGAGCGCAGGACCTCGACCCTGGGAGTGGACCAGAGCGGCGTATGGAGGTTCCGGGATCTTTTGCCCATTGTGAGCGAGCAGCGGGTGGTGACGCTGCGCGAGGGCAACACGCCGCTGTATGAGATGCCCCGGACAGCGGCGGCTCTGGGGCTGAACTGGCTGCTGGCCAAGCATCAGGGGATGAATCCAACCGGATCCTTCAAGGACACCGGGATGACAGCGGCGCTCTCCGTGGCGGTCGCCAGCGGCTTCGAGTGGGTAGCCTGCGCCTCGACGGGAAACACCTCAGCCGCGATGGCGGCCTACGCCGCCCGGGCCGGGGTGCGCAGCCTGGTGCTGATTCCGGAAGGAAAGATCGCCTGGGGCAAGCTGTCCCAAGCGATGGACTATGGGTCAACGACCTTGCAGTTGCGAACTGACTTTGACGGTTGCGTGCGGGTGCTGAATGAAGTGGTGCAACGGGCTCCGGTTTACCTGTTGAATTCAGTCAATCCATACCGGCTGGAGGGGCAAAAGACGCCGGCCTTCGAGATTCTGGAGCAGTGTGACTGGCGGCCGCCGCATCATGTGATTGTGCCCGGCGGCAATCTGGCCAACTGCTCCGCGCTGGGCAAGGGCTTTGCCGAGATGTTGCACCTGGGACTGATTCACCGCGCGCCGAAGATCAGCGTGATTCAGGCTGAGGGCGCCAATCCCTTGTACCGCAGCCTGCGGTCCAATGGTGGCCGGTCGCTGGAGCCGGTGGTGGCGAAGACGCGAGCCTCGGCGATTCAGATCGGCAGTCCCGCCTCCTGGAAGAAGGCGGTGCGAACCCTGTCCTGGACGGGTGGATGGTGTGAGCAGGCTTCGGAGCGGGAGATTGCGCTGGCCAAGGCCGAGATCGGAGCGGAAGGCATCGGCTGCGAGCCGGCCTCCGCGGTGACCCTGGCGGGCTTGAAGAAGCTGGTGGCCGACGGACGGGTGGGTAAGGAAGAGACGGCGGTGCTGCTGTTGACCGGGCACACGCTGAAAGACTCCGAGTACACCATCAAGTACCATCTCGGGGAGTTGCTCAACGCCGCCGAGATGGAGGGGGCCAGCGCCGCGGAACTGGCCGAAAACGCCCGGCTGCGCCGCGCGCCGGTGGTGCTGGACGCCGACGCGGACGCGGTGCTGCGGGCCCTTGACTCCCCGGCTTCGGGCTCGGGACAGGCGTGAGCGCGACCGAGGTGATCTTGACCCATGCAGGACAGAGACGCGGATTGAGGATCTCGCTGCCCGCCACCTCGGCCAATTTAGGCCCAGGTTTTGACTCCGTGGGGCTTGCGCTCTCCATGCGGCTGACCATCGAGGCGGAGGAGGCGGCCAGTTTTCAGGTTCAAGCCACGGGGCGAGATGCCGACCGTTGCGGTGCCCTGGAGGACAACCTGATTCTGGAAACGTATGCTGACGTGCTGCGCCGGGCAGGAGCCCGGGCGGCGCCGCTGCGGCTGAAGCTGCATAACGAGATTCCGCTGGGCATGGGGTGTGGATCGAGCGCCGCGGCTCTCCTGGCCGGCGTCGCGCTGGCTGACCACTTCGGGGCGCTGGAGCTCAGCGATGCCGGGATTGTGGCGGAGGCCAGCCGGAGGGAGGGCCATCCGGACAACGTGACCGCGTGCTGGTACGGTGGGTTCACGGTGGCCGCAGTGAGCGAAGAGAGCGTGCAGGTAGCTACCTTCGGTCAGCGTTTTGTCCAGAATCCCACCCAGAGTTTTGCCCAGAGCCTGGCGCAGATCTCAGGGAGCACGCGAATGTGGGAGATGTTACTGGCAATGCCTGCGGTCAGCTTGGCGACGCGGCAGGCCAGGGCGCTGCTCCCAGAGAGCTACTCGAAGGCGGATGCAATCTTCAACGTGCAGCGCGCGGCATTGCTGGTGGCTGCATTTGCGCAGGGCCGGCTGGACCTGCTGAAAACGGCGATGCAGGACAGAATGCATCAGCCCTACCGGCAAGAGGCCTGTCCACTGTTGAAGAAGATGCTGCCCCTGATGAAAGAACCTGAGATTGCGGCCGTCGTGCTCAGCGGCGCAGGTCCGTCCGTTCTGGTGTTTTTGTCCGAGAGCATCTCTCTGTTGGAGGCCGAAACCCGGATGCAGAGGATGGTTGGCTCCGATGTGGAGATCTTGCCGGTTCGAGTGGGTGGTGGCGTGGAGCTGACTTTGCTTTAGCCTGGGATCCGGATCGCATCATTTTCCACCGCCAGGCATCTATGATGGAGAGGGCTTGGAGTGCCGCAGGCATCTCCCCCAAGAGACGGCAAGCCGGATGGAGCCCAAAGGAGAGGAGTCGGTATGGCAGGTCAGTTCGTATCTGAGGTGAACGACGGGGATTTTGAACAGAAGGTTCTCCAGTCGGATACCCCCGTGCTGGTGGATTTCTGGGCGGCCTGGTGTGGCCCGTGCCGTGCGGTGGCGCCTGTGGTGGAGGCGGTAGCTGAGCAGTACAGCGGCAAGTTGAAGGTGATGAAGATGGACGTCGACAGAAACAACATGACGCCCGGCCGCTACGGCATTCGTGGAATTCCGTCCCTGCTGATCTTCAAGGGAGGCAAGGTTGCCGAACAGATCGTCGGCTTCGTCCCCAAGGATACGATCGAAGAGAGCCTGAAGCGCGTCC
>JAKART010000161.1 GCA_021819255.1 Acidobacteriota bacterium | reverse complement strand
CTTACGACCATACTTCTCAAACACCACCTGACTCGCAAAGCTCTGCTGCTTCATCGACGACCACCTCATACCTATGAGATTAATCAATCAGCGTAACGACGCAGAACTTAAGCAGAGGTTCCCTAACACCGGACGATCTTGTCTGAGATGATTCCTTTGGTTGCGTTGCGAGAGTCTACAACCAACTGCGCGGAGCGCACAATCTCGCGGTAGTCATAATCGGAGTGATCGGTCACGATCAGGACGCAATCGTACTGCTCCAGCTTTTCCAGCGGGGTGCAGGTCATGTTCAGGTTGTAATGCCGGCCCCTGCCCACGGTGGGGAAGAAAGGATCGTTGTAGAGAACCTCAGCGCCTTCCCGGCGAAGAAGCTCGATGATGGTCAGCGAGGGGGACTCGCGCAGGTCATCGATATCCTTCTTGTAGGCCATGCCCAGCATCAGGATCCTGGATCCATTCAGCGCCTTCTTGTGCCGGTTGAGCGCCTGGCCAACGGTCTGCACCACATACTCCGGCATGGCTCCATTGACCTCTCCGGCCAACTCGATGAAGCGGGTATGGAAGTCGTACTCCCTGGCCTTCCAGCTCAGATAGAACGGATCGATAGGAATGCAGTGGCCTCCCAGGCCCGGTCCGGGATAGAACGGCTGAAAGCCGAAGGGCTTCGTGGCCGCCGCGTCGATGACTTCCCAGATATCGACTCCCATGCGCAGGGAGAGCACTTTGAGTTCGTTGACCAAAGCGATGTTGACACAGCGGTAGATATTTTCCAGCAGTTTGGTCATCTCCGCCACGCGGGTGGAAGAGACGCGAATTGACTTGATGAAGATCGCTTCATAGAGCGTAGCCGCCATCTCCGTGGCGATGGGATCGTGTCCACCCACCACCTTGGGGATATCCTTGCGCGCCACCGTCATGTTGCCTGGATCTTCGCGTTCCGGTGAGAACGCTACATAGAAGACACCCTTATCCAAGACCGGACCGCGGCCCTGAACTTTCAGGCCGGAGGCACTTCCGTCGAGCAGGATGGGAATCATCAGATCCTCGGTCGTGCCGGGGTAGGTGCTGCTCTCCAGAACCACCAGTTGCCCTTCGCGGAGCCATGGGGCGACGGACTGAGCCGTCTTCTCAATGAAGCTGACGTCCGGTTCGCGATGTTCTGTCAGCGGAGTGGGCACACAGAGGATGATCGCGTCCTGCGCGGAGATTTGGGAGAAGTCCGTGGTGGCTTGAAAGCCCTTTTCACGAGCCTGTTTGATCTCATCGCTGCCGATTCGAAAGATGTAAGAGCGGCCCGCCTGCAGATCGGCGATTTTCTTCTCATCGATATCAAATCCGGTGACCTGGAAGCCTGCGGCGCAGAGCAAAAGCGTAAGCGGTAACCCTACGTAACCGAGACCGATCACCCCAATTCTGGCGGTATGAGCTTGCAGACGCTCGAGTCGTTCCCGGGCGATCGCCGGCATGGTGAGGTTTTCTTTGGTCGTCATAACAAGAATTATTGCACCTCCGAGCAAGAACGCAGACCGCAATTTGTCCTGGACTTGTCAATGCCTCAAACCGCCCTGGTCTTCTCGGTCCAAGGTGAGATCGAACGCAAGCTTAAAGGCAAGCAGAGTCGCCGGCCGCCACTTCCAGAGGCCAGGGCTGTCGATGCCGGGGTGGGATCGCCCAAGGTGTCCAATCCGTTAACGACCGAAGATTCTTGACGACGGGCGTTTCATCCTGCCTCGGTCCAGATTGCCTGGATCTACGTTGCAATCGTGTTCTTCCAGCCATCTTTTTGGTTGCAAAACCAACGCCGGAAGTCGCCGGCTTCCACTCTCCGCAAAGGCCGGCGCGCAAGCTGGAGCTTTCGGCGGCTCGCGGGCCAGAATGTTTCCCTGCGGCGTCTCTCCCCAGTAACTCCTGCTGGTTCGTTATGCTACTCTGACATCTCGCGGTCGGTCTGCGAAAGAAGCGATCGTCGCAAAACCGATCGGCGCCCGTGAACTCCCATCCAGAGAAGATGCCATGATCAAGCAGTACAAGGCTGATCCCGGCCGAGCCGGGGCTGCCATCTCGCGGCGGGACCTTCTGCGCTGGTCCGGAGCTGCCGGCCTGTCCGCACTGTTTACCGAGGATGCGGTCATCGCCCAATCCACGGGACCGGGCGGAGCCCCGAACGCAACCGCCCAGGCAGAACCAACCCCCACGACGCTTGCCGCCACGCCCATCCGTCCGCCGGCCGTGCCCTTGGCGGTGCGCCAGCCCTATCTGAGCGCATGGTTGCCCGCCACACTGCTTCCGGGCACCTGGCCCCAGTTCTGGCAAGGCAGCACGATGCAGATGGCCGGCATTGTGCGCATTGATGGAACCGCCTATCTGTTCATGGGGGATCCGAAGCTGGCCCTGCCCGCGCCCAATGGCAATCATGGCCCAGCGCGTACCGTCCACGACTTTCCCCGCGCGCTGGATCAGACAGCGCTCAAGGTGACCCCGACGTGTTCGCGGTTCGAACTGCGGGCCGCGGGTGTTGCACTGGTGGTTGAGTTCCTCTCGCCAATTGAGCCGGGAGATCTCAAGCGCCAATCCATACCCCTGAGTTACATCCACGTGACGGTGCGCAGCATCGACGGCTCGCGCCACAAGGTGGAGCTTTATATGGACATCGGCGGCGATTGGGTGAGCGGGGATCGCGGCCGGAAGATTACCTCGCGGCTAAAGCACGCGAAAGGGGTGCGGGCCTGGGCGCTGCAACTGGAGCAGCCGCAACCGCTCACCGAACAGAAGGAGTTTGCCGCCTGGGGCAGTATTCTCTGGGCGACCAGCCGGCATCACGGTCTCAGCGTACAGTTCGGCGACGGCCCGGTGGTGCGCGGCCAGTTTGCGCGGCATGGCAGCTTGACCGCCAGCGGCGATAGCGGCCCTTATGCCATCGGCGAGCATCCGCCTGTTTTTGGCTTCAGCGTAGACCTGGGCCACGTCGGAGCTACGGCCCAGCACACCACATTCAGCATCGGCCACGTCCGGCAGCCCGCGATCAACTATCTCGGCAAGCATCTGGCGCCGCTCTGGACAAGCTACTTCAAAGGCTGGGAGGAGATGCTGGCGTTCTTTCATCAGGATGCCGAAGCCGCCTTCGAACGTGCCCGCCGTCTGGATGCAAGAGTGATCGCCGACGCGCGTGAGGTTGGCGGCACGTCCTACGAGGGCCTGTGTGTCCTGGCGCTGCGCCAGGCCTATGGCGGCACCGAACTGGTGCAAGGGCCGGATGGGGAGCCGTGGGCCTTTCTCAAGGAGATTTCGAGCGACGGCAACGTCTCGACGGTGGATGTCTTATACCCCGCCGCTCCGGTCTGGATCTATCTGGATCCTGGATATCTGAAGCTGCTGTTGACGCCGCTGCTGGCCTATGCGGAGAAGGGTGGCTGGCCTGGGGTCTTCGCCGAGCACGATCTGGGCGCTGCTTATCCCCATGCGACTGGGCACAACGACGGCAAAGAGGAAGACATGCCGGTGGAAGAATCGGGTGACATGCTGATTCTGATGGCAGCATTGTTGCGCGGTGCAATGGCGGAGGACGGCAAGGCCTTCGTCATAGAGCATTATCAGATTCTGAAGCAGTGGGCTGATTACCTGACCCGTAACCTGCCCGATCCCGGCTTTCAGAATCAGACTGACGACTTTGCCGGCTCGATTGCTCACAGCGTCAACCTGGCGATCAAGGGTATTGTCGCGGTCGCGGCCATGGGACAGATCGCAACCGCCGCTCACCAGCCGGAGCAGGCCGCCCACTACCGGAGTCTGGCCGAAGAGTACATGAAGTTCTGGACTCAACATGCAATCGATCCGTCCGGAGAGCATCTGGACTTGACCTATAACGGCGCGGGCGGGGGCGATGGCACCTGGGGCACGCTCTACAACGGATTCGCGGATCGGATGCTGGCCACCGGGCTGATTCCTGAGTCGATCCGCAAGATGCAGGCGGCCTGGTACGCCAAGGTGAGCAATGCCTTTGGCCTGCCCCTGCAGGCGCCGCATAGCTACGCCAAGACCGACTGGGAGATGTTCGTCGCCGCGTGGTTGGCCGATGAGCCCATCAAGCAACAACTGATGGAGCGCGTCTACGCTTACGCCAATACCACGCCTCAGCGGCTGCCTTTCAGCGACTGGTACAGCAGCGTGACGGGAAACAGCATAGCTTTTCGGGCGCGTCCCGTGCAGGGCGGCATCTTTGCGCCGCTGGCTCTGAGAGCAACTGCCCGCTAAGAGACGGGCGCTTGAACTTACGCTTTCCAGTTTGCTGGAAGAGGAGATGGAATGCGCTCGGGATGGTTTCGGCTGTGTCATGGCATGGGTCTGGCGGCCATAATCGCCGCAGCCTCTACGGCTAGGGGATGGCCGGCAGCCTCCACGACGAGGCTGCGGGAGTTGCCTCCATTCGCGGCGCGAGCGCAGAACGCCCCGGCCACGAATTCGTATCACGGGCCGATGTACGTGCGCTCCGAGGTGATGATTCCGATGCGCGACGGCGTAAAGCTGCATACCGTGCTGTTGCGTCCTCTGGGTAGCGAAGGGAGCGGGCCGCCGCTGCCGTTTTTGATGGAGCGCACGCCTTACGGAGTGAAGGGCGTGAGCAGCACGATGCTGGAGATGATGAAGCCGGAGTTGGCGGGTAGCGGCTACATCTTTGTCTTTCAGGATATTCGAGGCCGCTATGCGTCGGAAGGACAGTTCGTCATGAACCGGCCGATCGTGGCGCACGACACGGTACGCGATGTGGATGAGACCACCGATACCAATGACACGATCAACTGGCTGCTCGGCCATGTGCCCAATAACAATGGCAAGGTGGGGGTGATGGGAATCAGCTATCCCGGCTTTCTGGCCATGATGGCCGGCCTGGACGCGAACCCGGCGGTGAAGGCCGTGAGTCCGCAGGCGCCCATGACCGACGTGTGGACGGGAGATGATTTCTTCCACAATGGGGCCTTTCGGGAGTCCTATGGGTTGGATTATGTCCAGGAGATGGAGGCGCAGAAGACCGATGGCGTAGTCAGCTCGAATGAAGATCAGTACCGCTTCTTTCTGGATCACGTGAACTTTGCCGGAGCCGCTCAGGCGGCGGGGATGAGTCGCCTGCCAACTGCGGAGATGTTTCTTTCCCAACCGACCTACACCCCTTTCTGGCAGGCGATGGCCGTGCAGCCGCACCTTTTGCGGCCGGAGGTTCCCACGCTGGAGGTGGGCGGATACTGGGACCAGGAGGATATGTGGGGAACCCAGGCCGAGTACGCGGCGCTGCGCGCTCATGAGGCTCCCGGCCAACCGTTGCATCGCGTCTTCCTGGTGCTGGGACCGTGGAACCATGGCGGCTGGGCGCTTGGCCCGGGCAACAAGCTGGGCGGAAGGTTCGGGACCATTCAATTTGCAGGGCAGGACACGGGCGCTTATTACCGCGCACACTTTGAAGCCCCCTTCTTTGAGTTTTATCTGAAGGGCCGAGCAGGCTTCAATCTGCAGGATACGGCCAGCTTCCGCACTGGCGAGAATCAGTGGCATTGCTATGTCATCTGGCCCCCGCAAGCCGGGTACCACCCTGCGCGCGCTTATCTGGTGCCGGAGAGCACCCTGAGTTTTGCAGCGCCCAAAGCAGCCGAGGATGCGAAGGCCGCAACGTATGTGGCTGATCCGGCTCACCCGATCCCTTATCGGAACCGGCCCATCCAGTCGACCTATGGGCAGGGGTCCACGTGGAGGACCTGGCTGGCGGAGGACCAGCGGTTTGTGAGCTCACGCACCGATCTGGCCAACTTTGAGACGCCGGTGTTGCGCAGGGATGTGACGGTGACGGGCGATGTGGTGGCGGATCTGTACGCGGCTACCACGGGAACGGATGCGGACTGGATTGTGAAGCTGATCGATGTCTATCCGGTCAACGCGGCTGGAGTGAGTTCTCCGGAGATGGGCAAGGCGTCCGCGGCTCCCGGCGCCAAGGGTGGATATGAGTTGATGGTGGCTGAAGAGATTCTGCGCGGCCGCTATCGTCACAGTTTTACCCATCCGGAACCGGTAAAGCCCGGACAGATCGTGGAGTATCGGTGGAGTTTGCACGGCGTGGAGATCG
>JAKART010000160.1 GCA_021819255.1 Acidobacteriota bacterium | reverse complement strand
CAGGTGATCTCCAGACTCGCCCAGGTAGGTTACATTCAAACTGGTCTGGGGCGTGAGCGCATACTGCACGCCCAGATTCCACTCGCTGATGACGGAAGGCTGCACCTTGTACCAGGCGCGAAATGTGCTGCCCGCCAAGGTGGGAGCGGACCCTGACGAATATCCCTGCTGCACTTGGAAAAATGGTCCGTCCGCAGTCTTGTTAGGAGTCGGGGTGGTCCCTATCTTCTCATTCCAGAAAGGAGGGTTGTAGACAAGGCGCAGGTTGGCTCCAGTACCCTCCAGATAGTTGGTCATCCCAAATCCACCGCGAACATCCAGTTTGTTCACGGGCTGGTAGTTGAACCCGACGCGGGGCATCAGTTCGGTGTAGACCGCGGGGTACAGTGCGCGGCTGTTGCCATCCACTCCCGCATATTCGATGGCCTTGGTAGCGAAGTTGATGTTGGCTTCCTTGTTGTTTACCTCGTAGATCGGCTGATCATACTCGTAGCGGAGGCCAAGGTTGAACGTGAGATTGGAACGGAACTTCCAATCATCCTGAAAGTAATAAGCATCCCTCCATTGACGCTGGCCGTTGTCACCGGCTACCTGCTCGTTGGAGTTCAACCCTCCCTGGCCAATGTTGGAGGCGTCGTCCAGCGCGAAGTCCGCCACCGGATAACCGGCTTCACCAGTCGCTACATTCTCAGTGGCCCACGGATAGTAATCGAAATATCCGTCAGCGCCGCTGTTTCCAGGGTAGTAGTTATTTTGCTGGTAGCGAAGGAACTGTGCGCCCATCTTGAAGTTGTGGCGTCCCTTCACCCATGTCAGGTCGTCCCCGTACTCAAAGGTGTTGTCCGTGATCTGGGTGTTGACCACCGAGTTGCCGACGCCGCTGGGCAGGCTTACGCTGGAGCATCCCGGCGTACCGTTGCAACCGAAGTCCAAGGCAGAAAATCCCGTAAAGGGCTGTACCGCATCGATGCCAAGGATCGAGTCCCCCTTGAGGCCGAAGACCCCCGTGGTGTCGACAGGGTTACCCTGGATCCATCTCACTCGAGTAAAGCCGGCGCGGAACTCGTTGACGATCGAGGTTGAAAAGACGTGTACTTCGTTGATGGCAATTCCCTTGGTGGGATAGGAGTTAATGCCAGGAAATGTGATTGGAAGCACGGCCAGCGTCGTGCCGTTCGAGGCTTCGCCTTGCAGATAGCGAACCGAGAGCGTGTCTTTCTGATTTGGCTCCCAGTCCACCTTCATGTCGCCCTGGTCGTTGCGCGTAAATCCTTTGGTGAAGCCCTCATAATTGTTCTCGATGAGGCCGTCGATGGGCGTGGCATTCGGAAGTGGATAGATGTTTGGGTGCGAGAAGAGATAAGCAGCCGCCGGATTCGTGATTGGCACCTGATTGTTCGCGTAAGGCACCGGCCCTGTGGTTGAATCATTCGAGTTGTTGTAGAGCTGAGTTCCTTTGCCATAGCTCAGGAGCGCGCTGAAATCTCCCTTGCGCATGGCGGCGGTGGCCACACTCGCCAATCCAGGCCCTGAGGTGGGATGACGCAGGCCCTCATAATCAGCGAAGAAAAACAGCTTGTTCTTGAAAATTGGCCCCCCAATGGTAGCGCCGAAGGTGGGCTGCGTGTAACGGGTGATGGGCACGATAGGAATTGCGTGCTTGTTCGTCCAGGTGTTGGCATCCAGGCGCCAGTTCTCCAAAAAATAATAGACGCTGCCATGGAACTTATTCGTACCGCTCTTAAGCACCATCAGCACGTCGCCGCCATTCACGTTGCCGTATTCAGCCGGAGCGTTGGCGGAGATGACCTGCACCTGTGAAAGTGCATCCGGGCTGGGGTTGTAGCCGATGACGTTGTTGATGGTCTCGTTGATCTCAATGCCGTCCAGGTAGTAGTTATTCGTTTGGTTGCGTTGACCGTCGATGGAGGTCTGGCCGGCTTGATTGGTGTCTCGTTCGGTGCCGTTGGAGCCCACCATTCCGCTCGGCTGGGTCTCGACCGATCCAGGCAGAAAGATCGTCAAACTGGAGAAGTTACGGCCATTCAACGGGATGTTCTGGATCGTGTTGTTGTCGATCGTTGTGGCGATGGTGCTGTTGGTGGTGTTCAATAGCGGCACGTAGTTCGTGCCGACCGTCACGGTGGTGGCAGTCGAGCTGACCTTCAGCTTCGTATTCACCTTCGCGGTCTGGTCGATCTCAAGCGAGAAGGGCCCAAACATCTGGCTTGCAAAGCCTTTGGCCGTCACGCTTACGGTGTAATCGCCAATCGGTAGAAAGCGAAGGCTGTAGCCTCCTGTCCGGTCTGAGGTCGTGCTGAATACAAAGCCGTTGGCGACATTCTTGGCCGTGATCTTTGCGTTCGGCACCACCGCTCCGCTGGAGTCGGTGATGGTTCCGGCAATGTTTCCGGTGATCGTCTGCGCTCCTGTGGCAAGCGGCATGACGAACAGTAGCATCACAAAGAGAGCACTTACGAGAAATCCTGAGCTTGATTCGCGACGATTGCGCATGGAGACTCCTAAGGTAAAGTCAGGCGCACCCCTTCCTCACCGTGGGAGCTAGCTGTCCACATGCAGGAGATGCATAGAGACAGAGGACTAGCGGGAGATGGTGCGGAAAAGATGCGGTCCTGCCGTATGATCGTGGAAGATGGAGACGTTCAGGAAAACAGAGTCACGTGCATCGTTGGAAAGCCTGCGAACGTTGGCTTGCTATTGAGATCATCGATCGACGCGCGGCATTGGTCACAGCGCGCCTTTGGCATCGGCCGGAACCGATCGGCTGTTTGCTCCGCCGCCTGCCTCTCGGCCTACGGCCCTCCAAGTGAAGAGAAGCGCAACCCCCAACACGTTGCGTGTTGACTGCGCTCCCTTTCCGTAGGCGCCGACCGGGCCAGGGAGCTGAAATGCAAATCGTCTGCATGGATCGAAACCCGACGAGAGACTCCCTGGATTGCATCCTTGCCAACCTCCGATAAAGTTTACCCCTCGAGGTCTTTACTTCCGCCTCGATTCTTCGCGTCGAACAGGTGCCTTGTGCGTGAGACAAGCTTAACATAGCAGGAGTTGCTTGCTCGATCAAAAAAAGTTGGAGCGCGAATCTCTGAGCGTCACCTACCGTTTGGTATGAAACACTTGGACGAACAAGCCTTTTTTTACAGGAGCGGGAGCGTGACCGCATCGACTTAAGCCGGCCCCTTTGGGTTCGGTTCGCCGACCCATGCTCTGTGGTGCATCCGTTGGAAACGTCCACGAAGCTGGATCCTGATTTTGATCAGGGATTCTTTTTGCTGGGCAAGGCCTACCAGATGCTTGGCCAAACCAGCCAGGCAAAGCAGGCCTGGGGCATCTGCCAACGGATCAAGGCGCGAAAGAATGTCCAGGCCAAGCCGATCGGATAAACTTCTTCCCGGGGACAATCCGGACCCGGGGACAATCCGGACCGGAGACCATCTTCGCGCATGAGCTCAGTTAGAAAACAAGGGTGTGACTCGTTGAGATGCTGTCTTGGAGAGAAAAAAAGGAAGCGCTTTGCGCTCGGCTTGCGTTTGGGGCTGTGCGGGAGCCTCTCAGTTTGGGTTTTGAACAGCGTGTTTGCCCTGCCCACGGGACTGCAGACGGCCGGGAGAAGCGGATCACAGGATCAGCAGTCCGATCAGCAGCAGTCAGCAACCATGGGAGGATCCAGCACCGGAGCTCCCCAAGCGCCGGTCTATGATGCAGAGCACCGTCCCATTACCGCGGGCGGCTACGTCAAGACCGGACCGGTGATCTTCAGAGACGTCACCAGGAGCTCTGGACTGGCCGGCTGGCGGCAGCAGATGGGCACCAGGCAGAAGCCGTACATTTTAGAGACCATCGGGTCCGGAGTGGCGCTGCTGGACTACGACCATGACGGATGGATGGATATCTACCTGGTCAATGGGGCCACTTACGACTCGCTCTCCGGCAAGAGCACGCCGCCGCATGCGGCCCTGTTCCACAACAATCACGACGGAACCTTCACCGACGTGAGCCAACACGCTGGCGTCACCAACGATCGCTGGGGCTTCGGCGTCGCCGTGGCGGATTACGACAACGATGGCTGGCCGGACATCTTTGTCTCGAACTTCGGCCATAACCGCCTCTACCACAATAACCACGACGGAACCTTTACCGACACCGCCGAGCAGGCCGGCGTCACCCTGGGCAACTGGTCCACCGGCGCCACCTGGGGAGACTACAACGGCGACGGGCGGCTGGATCTCTTTGTACCGGGATACGTGCACTACGACCTGAAATATCCGCCCGCCCCGGGCTCGGCGGAGGTGAATCACTGGCAGTGTCGCTTTCGCGGTGTGAATGTGATGTGTGGTCCACGCGGACTGCAGGGAGAATCGGATCACCTGTTCCGCAACAACGGCGACGGAACGTTTACCGACGTGAGCAAAGCGACGGGGACGTCGGACCCCCCACACTACTACGGTCTGGCCTCGCTGTTCATTCCCCTCAACGGCGACGGGAAGATGGATCTGTTGGTGGCCGATGACTCCACTCCCAACTACCTTTACATGAATCATGGCCATGGCGGCTTTGAGGATGACAGCTATATCTCTGGATTCGCATTGAATGGAAGCGGCCGTGAGACCGCGACGATGGGTATCGCAGCCGGAGATCTGTGGCACAACGGCCGCATCGATCTCTTCATCACTGACTTCTCCGACGACTACAAGGTTCTCTACCGCAACGACGGAGGCGACAATTTCACCGATGCCAGCGATATGCTCGGCATCGCTCAGCCCACCATACCCTTTCTTGGCTGGGGGACCGGATTCTTCGACTATGACAACGACGGCTGGCTGGATCTCTTTGAGGCCAACGGCCACGTGTACCCCCAGGTCGACGCACACCCCTGGGGAACCACCTGGAAGCAACGCCCCCTACTCTTCCACAACGTCAAAGGGAAACTGGAGCTCGTTCCGGCCGTAGAGGGCACCGGCCTCGCAGAGGCCCAGGCCGCGCGTGGCCTCGCCTTTGGCGATCTGTTCAACGACGGGAAGATTGACGTGGTGATCAATAACATCGATGGCCCGCCCACGCTGCTGCGCGACGTGGTGAAGAACCAGAATCACTGGGTTGATCTGCATCTGGTGGGCGGACCCAGGAGCCCGCGCGACGCCATTGGAGCCACCGTCTACCTCACCGCCGACGGCTTCCGCCAGCGGGCCGATGTGGTCAGCGGCGGCAGCTTTGAATCCTCTTCCGATCCAAGATTGCACTTCGGTCTGGGAGCGGCCTCCCGAATCGATCGCATCGAGGTTCATTGGCCGGATGGCAAGGTGGAGCAGGTTCACTTGCCCGGCATCGATGCCATTTACACCGTGGTGGAAGGCGCCGGAAAGGGCGCCACCGTACCGCAGTACTAACATCTTCAGTGCGGGCGTCGAAGGACGCCCCGACTTCGATGGGTGTTTTCCCCAATGAAAACGCCACTGCAGGCCCGCTTCGAGATACCCATTCACGGTAAAAATGACGTAGAACCGACGCTGCCGGAGGGAGCCTGCCTGCATCCTGTTTGCCACCAAGAGCTTGAGCGCCTGCATGGACCTTGAGCGCCTGCAAGACGCGCGAGATTTCGCCTTGCCCCGGCTCATTCACGAGCCAGTGAGCGTGCTCACACCTGGCCCCAGAAGGAGTCAAAGCTGAACCCATCCTTTGCGCTTACGGCCTTCAGGTATCGCCCGAAGGCGAGCCGCGACTGCGGCGATGCGGGAAGCGGCTGACGCCCCGGGCAGAACGCAGTCACCGAGTGGTGTTCTTGACAGCCATAGAGGCGTTCCACTCCCTGCCTCATGGGTACAAGCGGAACATCCGGTAAACCCACATCTCAAAAAACCGAGATGTAGGGCGCCCAATCCGACCGGAGAATGACGGGAAGCGCGCCACTCGCCGTTCTCACTGGCCCGTGAACTCAACGCATCTCCTCTCAGAGATGTGGCCTGTGGGACCCGAGCATCGGTTTCTATAGCAGTTTCTGAAATAGTGTAAGCTGATTCTGGCGAGACTCTGCGGCGAGTGAATCGATGGCGAAGCCATATGGGGATGATCTGCGCCGTAAGTTTCTGTTGGCCT
>JAKART010000159.1 GCA_021819255.1 Acidobacteriota bacterium | reverse complement strand
CGATCTAACAAAGGCTGAACGCCGACACCAGCGACGATGCAGGGCCGAAACTGGCCTGCTCCTGCGGAGGCCTGGCCCAATATCGCGGCCGCCGCGAGACTTCTTCTCACAAATCTGACATGCGCCCTCAACGCCAAGGGCAAGACCCCGGCCTCCCGGACCCGTCACCCGGACTCATCTCCCTGGACCCGTCACCCGGACCCGTCACCCAGCCCCGCATCCCGGATCAGATGCCGCTTCCATCACTTTCCAGCGACGCATGCTCCCTGATAGGTTCCTTTGGAGAGCATGGTTGCGGTCGCGGTGTTGGAAGCGCCTCCCGGCATGCTGGTGGTCGTCGTGGTGCTACCCGTGGCCGTGAAGGACCTTCCATTCTGGGAGAAGATCTCGGTTACATCCGATTGCATCTTCCATGAGAGCGGTCCGGTGCTGCCCTGGCAGGCAAGCCGGACATGAACGCCGCTGGGTGCGGAAGTCACCGCGGGAGCATCGCACTGCATGCCAGGGCGCTGCTGCTTCCAGAAGTCGGATGCGCCTTGGGCGCAGACGCTCTGTTGCAGAGATACCGTCCGCCCGCCGGCGGACACGGTGGAGTTAACCTGCCATTCACCGTGCTGGAACGAGAAGGCGCTGCTCTGACCGTGCGCGGCCAACGCGAGCATGGCGACGGCGAATGGCAGCATAAATCGCTTTTGCAAAGAGCTCATATCAGCTCGATGCTAGCATAGCTGTTCTCCGAACCAGCCGACGGCGCAAGCGGAACAGTTGTCGATCTGCCAAGGGGCAACGGTGGTCCGAGGGGTCGGGAGGCGATCTTTTCAGCTTGGCGTCCAGGAAGGCATGCGGGAAGCGGACGTCCAGAGTGCTTTGCTTTTCTGACTGAGCCGGAAGAGTGCCGCGCACTGGATGGACAAGCGGAGAAGCCGATTGCCTGCGCAGGTGATCTTCCCCGGAACCGGTCGCTTGCTCCTATTGAGTTCGGGGGAGGCAAGAAATCTGGTGCATCCTGACCCGGCTCCGCAGCCGATTTGGAGTGGATCAGTTGCAGGGGATTGCTCTCGGTCCGCATCTGCCGGGACTTGCCGAGGACGTTGCGCTCGCTCCGCGGGCGGAAGCGCCGGAAACCTGTTTCTAGACCATTTTCCCTGACGATGGGTGTACGGAAGCGGGCGTTCCGTGGCGTTTTCATGGAGGAAAACGCCCACAGGAGTCGTTCCCCTTGCTTACACCTTCAGGGAAAATGGTCTAGCGTGACTTGTGCCGGAGCTTCGTCTCGCATTGGCCGTTTCATCTTCAGCGCTGGAAAAGACACCAAACCGCGGCGGGACGCTTCGTCTCGCACAAGAGGCTTTCAGCTTGCGCGACATCGATGTATCGATGCATCTAGGAAGCGTCCAGGAGGCGATAGACCGATGAACCGCGAGGAGGCTCAACAAACCTCTTCCCATCAGTTGCCCGAAGGAAACCCGCTGTTGAGCGGCCGGAAGGATCCGTCCGGCCGGCGCAAGCCAGACAGTGACTCCCGGCAAGAGGTCTCCGCCGAGAAGCGGGCCTCCGACTCCGGCAAATCCAGAAGCGATTCTGCGCAGCCCGGTGTTCTGCGGGTTTTGGTCGCCTGAGGAAAGTAGATACCCACCGAAAGAGCAAACCGCCACTCTTGATTCCGAAATTCCTTACCGTGTCGACAACGCTCTTTGAATCGCTTCTTCCGTCAATGGCGTCATGACACGATATCCTTCAGCCGTTGGATGCACTCCGTCAGAGGAATATCCTTGGCGCATACCGCCTTGAGAATCAACCATGGAGTCGTAATAATCAAGGTAAACAAGGCCATTTTGAGCACAGAATTGCTTCAGCCACCGGTTTACCGTTCGAATCTCATCCACAGGGTGAATGGCCGGACTCCAGAAGTAATGGGTGGCGGGAAGAATGGAAGCGATGACCATGCGAATGCCGCTTTGCTTCGCAATGGCCGCCATGGAAGCGAAGTTGTCCTCGATCATCTCCGGTGTCGACTGACCGGTATTGCCCGCAATGTCATTGGTACCCGCCAGCACGACGACCACTGCCGGATGCAAATGAACGACATCCTGCTGGAACCGGACCAGCATCTGCGGTGTCGTTTGACCGGAAATACCTCTGTTCACGTAGGGCTTTCCCGGGAAGAAAGAACCCGTCCTTCGTCCCCAATTGTCCGTGATGGAAGCTCCGTAGAAGACGACTCGCAGCGCACTGTCGGATGTCTGAACAAGTTTCGCATCTTCGCTGCGATACCGATGCAGATCCGCCCAGTCTCCAAGCTGGGCATCCATCTGATGTACCTGCTCTCCGATCGCGGAAACCATCGCCTCTCGGCGCTGCGCATCCGCCGCCTCCCGGCCGAGCGGTGCTGCATTCGATTGAGACCATAACGGTGCAACGTTAAGCACTATCGTCAACAGAAAGATGATTTGCTTCATTCTGTGCTCTGCCCCTCGCCGGCGTTGAATGCGGAAAAGAATACTTGTGCGCCGCTGGGCGCTTGTCAGAAATCGACCGGCAGGAGATCTCAACCGGAGATAGGCCGAATTTGCTCGTTGCCTCGATGTACAGAATGTAGCACTACCGGCTTCTCCATGAATCATGGAGGATGAGTCATGGAGGAAGAGTCATGGAGGAAGAATCATGGAGGAACGCTCGTTGTTCTGCTTGTCCGCGTAAGCGAGTATGCCTTGACCCCCGGGGAGCGCCGAACTACTGGAAAACCATAGCCGGCGAGCATTGACCGTGCCGGAGGGCGGCTATTGGCCGTAGGCGCCGGTGCGGCGGATGAGTTGCAGCGCAAGTTCGGTGGTGCGCCGCCGCGATGTGCGCTGCCGCGGTGGCCAGGGCGCGTTGAAGGTGCGATTTTCTTCAGGGCATCCATTGAATGAAGTTGAAGCCAACCGAGCGTCAGCGGCGGGTGCGTCTGCCGGCCAAACCCCGGTTCATCGTTATCGCCGGCGACGGCCCGGCACGATCAACGCGATCTCCGGCACTTTCCCCAGCCGGCGGCGGCGTCTCGATCGCTTCTACCCGCTCCTTTACGACAACATCGGGCAAGCGGAGGTTTGCCTGTTTTGTGAGAGCCACTGCCCTCCTTCTCCGCGCCGCTCATCCTGCTGCTGGGCAACTCTTCGATACTCCAAGGCCGACCCGTCGACCAGCCTCGATCCGCTCTCGGACATTCCCTCCGCAGGAGCTCGGGCCGGCGCTCAGGAACGCATCTTCCCAAGCAGCCGTTTCAGCCCAGCCCAACGCGGCCCCAAGCCCCTGCCGTACAAAACTTGGACCAAGCCCGCGTAAGCCTCGGCGTCCAGGCTGCGCGGTGCGTTCAGATGCAGCTTCACGCCCCCGCGCTGGACAAGCATGGTCTTCACCGCGGTCATCTCCAACAGTCCCTCGGCGCCGCGCGTCACTCCATAGCCACTCTCCCCGCGGCCGCCGAAGGGAACCCGCGGATCGGCGGTAGGCACAATGATGTCGTTGATCAGCAGCGAGCCGGCGTTGAGCATACCGCCCAGCAGGCGCGCCATCTTCTCCTGCTTCCTGTCACAGAAGATAGCAGCGGTCAGACCGTAGGCGCACTCTGCATAGAGCCCTGGGACGTGCAGCATGGACTCAGCCTCCATCAACGAGATCACCGGAGCAAAGAGATCGCTCCGGGCAACCGTCATGCGGGCGGAGGCCCGGTCCACCAGCAGGGGCCGTTGCGCCTGGGGTTCAAGCGCGCCCCTGAGCATCGCACCCTGACTCACCGCTTCGTCCAGAAGCGCGCCCAGGCGCTGCGCGGTTCCTGGCTCCAAGGCCACGGCTGGAACTGTCGCCAGCGCAGCGTCCAGCAAGGGCCTGAGCGCGGCCATGGTGGTGGGCGTGGCAAACAGCCGCCGCGGGGACATGCACACTGAGGCGCCGTTCAAGCGCAACCCAAAGGCCACTGCTTTCGCCACCTCCTGCAGGTCCGCCGAGGGAGTCACAATGATCGCATCGGCTCCGGAGAGCTCCATGACGGCGGGTATCGCGCCCTCCGCCAGCATCCTCAACAGGTGATGCCCGGTACGGGAAGATCCCGTGAAAACAACTTTGTCGGGATGGGTTGCCAAAGCCTCTTCCGCCGCCGCCACACTCTCTTCGGTTACGGTAAGCGTTCCCTCGGGCAGCCCCGCATCGGCCAGGGCTAGCGCCACCAGCAGGGCGACGGCTTTGCCGCCCACTCCCGGCTTCCAGGTAACGCGATTGCCCGCGGCCAGCGCCTGCAAGACCTGTGACCCGGGGATGTAAAGAGGAAAGTTGGAAGGACCAATCACCAGAACATGGCCCAAAGGAACTCGCAGAATCTCCGCAGCCAATCCCGTCAGCCACACCGGCCTCCCGCTCCTGCCCAGTCTTTGCGGAGAGAGAATTCGTGCCGCGTTGCGCTCCAGAAATCTGCATCCGGCCAGCAGTGGCAGCAGCTCCGTTGTCAACGTATCGCTCTTGCTGCGAGCCAGATGGGGCGAGATCGCCTCCGGGAACTCCAGTGCCCGCTCAGCCAACCGTTCTCTCGCAGCGCGCAGAACGCGCATTCGTCCGGCCACGGACAGCGCTGCCCAGCGCTGCGGGCCGCTCTCCGGCGAAGGGACCTGATGCAAGGAGCAGACTCCCGCCGGGGGCAAGGATGAGAGCGGCAGCGGCGGATCTTCCGCAAGCCCCGCCGCGACGTTCGTCAGGCGGTTGTCAGACTGCGATGCATGATTCATGGCAAACTCCCGAATCCGTAGCCAGGCTCCGTCTCGGAGCGAGGTCGCCAAGCCATCTGTCAGAGCATTCCGCGAAGAACGCTTCGCACTTGCTCCGCAACCACTCCGGAGACAAGATGGAGGGAGGATTCGCTGCCGGCCGGCTCCGGCGGGAGCCCGGTCCTGGAAGCTGCGGTCTCCTCGGTGAGGATCATCAGGACAAGACCAAAGATAGCACCTTGGCTCTGGGTCGCGGCGGGATAAAACTCGGCCAACGCCCCGTAGGCCGCTCCCACCAAGGCGCCAATTCCCCACGGGATACTCCTGCTCGCTCTTGTGGGCTGGGTTGGCTCCAGGCCAAGTTCTTCCGGCTTGTCCCCGGTCACGTGATCCGATTCGTGATCCTCAGCCAGGCGCGGAGGATCAAGTACCCGCGCAACAGACGGCGCCGCTGCCGCCGCCAGACCGGCCGCCAGACCCGCCAACAGCCCCTTGACCAGGGAGCGCTCCGATTCAATCTCTCTCACCGCATCCCTCCCTAGACCATTTTCCCTGATGATGAGTGTACGGAAGCGGGCGTTCAGTGGCGTTTTCATTGAGGAAAACGCCCACAGGAGTCGCTCCCCTTGCTTACACCTTCAGGGAAAATGGTCCAGCGTCTCGGCATCCGCGCCAGCCCGCCCGGCCGGCGCAGCCTGCCGATCCGGACGTTGAGCGCCGCGGCTCCCGCCAATGCAAACGAGAGCCGGGTGGCCATCCTATCAAGTGACCCCTTGGCTCGGCGCGTCCGCCTGGGCCATCCGAATCGGCGCTGGCGGGAGCAGAGCCCCGGAGATTCGATGCGGATCGGGAGCCATTGGAGCTGGACAGAGAGGCTTCGCTCTGCGCAGCACGAGATCGAGGACTTTTCACGCTTTGACCGGAACATCTTCATCCTCAAAAGACCGCAGTTGTCCACGGTCAGGCGGCGCCGTCATCAAGCTGGTCACAAAAAGGCTCAGCAGCGAGACAATCAGCGCGGGCACGATCGCATCGGTTGCCGCCAACCCTGCGGGAAGGTGCGGCGTCATCCAGTCCCAGCTCATCGTGATCACAGTGCCTGCCGCGATGCTGGCCACAGCTCCCTTGCCCGTAGCCCGCGGCCAGAAAAAAGCCGCCAGAATCACGGGGGTCAGAGCCGCAGAGTAGATCGTATACGCGTAGAGCGACTTCTGCAGCACGGAGCTGGTGCCCAACGACTGAAAGAGCGCCCAGGCCCCCAGAACTCCCACCGTCAGGCGGCTCACCAGCAACACCTCTCGGTTGCCCGCCTGGGGCCTCAAATAACGTACAAAGAGATCGTTGACCAGATTGGTCGCGGGTGAAAACAGATAGAGATCG
>JAKART010000158.1 GCA_021819255.1 Acidobacteriota bacterium | reverse complement strand
GGCCCGAATGGCGCGATAGATGGCCCGGTGCATCTCGGCTGACTCTCGCAGGTCCAGGGAGTGCTCCACGGTCTTGCGCCGGTCTTCATAGAGGGCAGAACTCACCGTCTCCATCAAGGCAGCCAGAATCGGGTTGCCGGAGGCCTGGGAGATCATGCGGTGGAAGAGAACGTCGTGCACCAGATACTCCGACGGGCGGTCGATGGCGGCGAACATCTCCACCACCTCCTCGGAGAGCGCGGTGTAGTGCTCCGGCCGGCTTCGCTCGGCTGCCAAACCGGCCAGGTGACTCTCCAGAATGAGGCGCGCCTCAAACATCTGCCAAGGCTGGAATCCGTGTAACGCACCCATGATGCTGAGACTGGCCTTATCGAACTCTGCCGGACCGTCAGCCACAAAAGTTCCCACTCCATGGCGAACCTTTAAGACTCCCATGGCGGCGAGATAGTTTATGCCCGTTCGAAGACTCGCTCGGCTCACCTTGAGCGAGCGCGCAAACTCCCGCTCAGAAGGGATCTTCTCACCCGGCTTCAGCGCTCCACTCTCCAGCAGGGATCGTATATGGTTGACCACCTGCATCGTCCGGTAGGACCCCGGGTTCGCTTGCTTCCTCTCCGCCATCAAACCACCTGTTTTTGCGAAATAAACCGGGAGATCGCCATTCATCAACACTTTAGCAGCGCAAGACGGCAGAAAAAAGAGCCATCTCGCCGCCTCCTCTGGCCTCGGTGCGGCCTACGATTGCGGAACAATCACCTGCGGTTCAGGCCGGGCCGTCCATTCGAGGGCCGAATGGAAGCCACTCGGCGCAAGCCTCGAACCGAGCTACACAACCAGATGTTGTCCGCCGCATAAAGGTTCTCCAGGGTGAGAACGCGCTCCTCGGCATGACCCAGGCTCTCCAGCAGGTGGCGGCGCATCACTCCCGGCAAAACACCGCATGCCACGGGAGGCGTGTACCAGCGGCCCTCGTTTTCGAGAAAAAGATTGCTGATGGCGCCCTCGGTCAACTCCTCGAGCTCGTTGAGGAAAAGAATCTCATCGCAGCCCTGGGCGCGGGCCTTGGTCAGCTCCTGATCGTAGACCGAGCGCAGGGTTGTCTTGTGGCGAAGGAAGGGATCCCTCGAGTCGGTGCGGGTCTCAGAGATCATCACCCTCAGCCTGGCCTGCTCGCCCGTCGATGAAACTTCCAACGGCTGGCTGGTGATCCTAGGAACTCCATCCGGGCCAAGGAGGAGACGGACACGGTGCGCCACAGCCGGATCCAACGAATCCCCAAACGCCTGTAACCGGGCCGCCACAGCGGAGCGGTCGAAGACGAACTGAAAGTACAGGCAGGAAGCGGCCAGGCGGTCCAGATGCAGGCCGAGGCGCTGAAAGGAGCCAACCCAGAGCATGGTTTCAATCAGTTGAAAGGTCTGCTCAGGTCGGCTGAGGAAAGAGGCTTTCAGCAGGCACTCCCGGTACTCCTGTTCAGCCACGGAGTCGGCGACGATTCCACCGCCCACTCCCATTTCACCCCGCATCAAACCTTCTTCCTGACGCAGTACCAGCGTGCGAATGGCGACACTGAAAACAGCATCGCGATTGGGAGCCATGAAGCCAATCGCGCCGGTGTAGACGCCGCGGGGACGTGACTCCAACTCGCCGATGATCTGCATCGTTCGCACCTTGGGCGCTCCGGTGATGGAGCCGCAGGGGAACAGGCTGCGAAAAATCTCGTAAAACGAAATTCCGCTGCGCAAACTTGCCGAGATCGTTGATGTCATCTGCAAAAGGGTCTGGTAGCGCTCTACCGAGAAGAGCTCCTCCACCTGGACGCTCCCCGGCCGGCTGATGCGGCCCAGATCGTTGCGCAGAAGATCAACGATCATCACGTGCTCACTGCGGTTCTTCTCATCCTGCTGCAGGCGCAAGGCCGCATCCCTGTCTTCGGCCTCATCCAGGCCTCGGGGCATAGTTCCCTTCATCGGACGGGTTGTGATCCGGCCGGCGTCGATGCGAAAGAAGAGCTCCGGCGAAAAAGAAAGAATCCTGTGCCCCTGCAGGTTGAGAAGAGCTGCGTAGCTCACCGCTTGACGCCCAAGAAGGGAGCGGAACAACTCGGCCGCACGGAGCGTCGTGCAGAACTCGACGGCATCCGTAAAGTTCACCTGATAGGTATCGCCCGCGGCGATATACTCTTTGATCTTCCCGATTGAGGCCACATACTCCGCAGGTGCAATCCGCAGCCTGGCCGGCTCTGCACTCTGCTCCAGGCAGAAGGAGGCTTCTTTGAGCCGGCCGTCGCCGCCAGGCAAGCGCCGCCGCGCAGGCAGCTCCTCGGTTTTCCCCAGAAAGCGGCCCAGTCCGTGATCAAAGATCCACGGCTGGGCGTAGATCCCCATCCAGGCAAGTGGCAGACCATCGGGGGCAGGCGTGGAGACCGCGCTGGGCTCGAAGTGTCCTCCGCACTCATAGGATAGGTATCCGGCCACGTGAAGTCCGTCCGCCAGGGCAGCCTCGATCCGTGCAAAGAGTTGGGGAAGATTCTGGAGCGAAGTTGCCAGTAGAATCTGGCTCGGATCGAGGAAGAGATAGCTATGACGATTGGCGGAATCAAAGCGGGCCGTCTCCAGCAGAATGGAGTTCGGTTGGCTCTCCGCCAGCAGACGCATCGCCGCCGGAAGCTCCGTCCACGGCTGCACTGGCTGCTGGCTGGTTTGACCGGCGAGGCTCATCGTTCTGCGTAAATCATTGCAGAGTCGCCTGAGCCAGGCAACGAGGCCGGCTGCGCCGGCAGACGTGGCCACGACGGCTTATATACTCAGAGTAGGATCCGGAACACGCGCGCTGAGCCCAACTGCGCCGCGTACCAGAACACCAGCATCCTGGAAACTCTCCCGGGGAGGAGTTGATGGCGGTACTGATCGAAGCGATTCACGTCAAACGCAAGACCATGTTCGAGTTTGAAAACGCTCCATACGTCTGTCTGGATTCAGACATCACCACGCCCACCGCGCGCGGCGGGCAGACGCTGGTTCGCTTGAAGATGCGAAATCTGCTCACCAGCTCCGTCTTTGAGAAGTCCTTCAAGGCCGGCGACAAGTTCAAAGAGCCGGACATGGTTTCGGTTCCAGCTACTTATCTCTATAGCGACAGCGAGGGATCCTATTTCCTGGACCAGGAGAGTTTTGAGACCTTGACCCTGCGCGGCGAGATGCTGGGAGATGCCCTGGATTACCTCATCGACGGAACCGCGGTTCAGATTCACAAATACAATGGAAGCCCAATCGGACTCCAGCTACCGATCTTTGTTGAGCTGAACGTCTCCTTCACCGAACCGGCGGTGCGCGGGGACACCTCCAGCGGCAGTAGCGCGAAGCTGGCGCGCCTGGAAACAGGACTGGAGATTCGCGTGCCTCTGTTTCTCAAGGAAGGGGAGAAGATCAGGGTCTCCACCGAGTCGGGGGAGTTCGTCGGCCGAGCTTGAAACCAATCCCTACATGAGCTCCTCGATAAACGCGCGGGCAGTCTCGCTCGGAATTCGATAGCTCTGATGAACCAATGGGCCCTGTTCCAGTACGGGTTCCATCTCCTGGAGCGAGGCCTGATCCGTCCGTTCAAAGAACTTTCCAATGGGAATCTCTTCACCCCAGATCTGCGACTTGGCCAAAGCAGCCTCCAGATTGGAAGCATCATAGCTGGAATCGTCTTCCAGACGCTTGACCCGCGGCCGGAACCACTGCACTGTATTGTCGTGGTTGAAAGTCACACACGGGCTGAAAACGTCAATAAATGAAAAGCCATTGTGCGCAATGCCCTGTTTGATAAGCTCGGTCAGGTGCTTTTGATCGGCGCTGAAGCCGCGGGCCACAAACGTGGCTCCCGCGGCCAGGGCCAGAGCAACGGGGTTTACCGGATTCTCCACGTTACCGTACGGCGTGCTCTTGGTCTTCATGGCCATGCGGCTGGTGGGCGAAGTCTGGCCTGTGGTAAGGCCGTAGATCTGATTGTCCATCACAATGTAGGTAAGATCCGCATTGCGGCGCATGGAATGAACGAAGTGGCCGCAGCCAATGCCGAAGCCGTCGCCGTCCCCGCCGGTCACCAGCACGGTGAGGGCATGGTTTGCCAGCTTGACCCCGGTGGCCACCGGCAGTGAGCGGCCATGGAGGGTATGCATCCCGTAAGTCTCAATGAACCCGGGAAAGTTCGAGGAGCAACCGATGCCGCTGATGGTGCAGACATCGTGCGGCTGTATCTGCAGCTCGACAAGCGCCTTTTGAACCGCGGCAAGAACTCCATAGTCTCCACAGCCGGGGCACCAATCCGGCTCTACACGGCCCTTCAGGTCCGCCATGGTGATTGTGTTCGGGGTAACAACTTCAGTCGCCATCGTGATTCTCCTGATTCGCTTTCTTCCCCGGGAAGCCTCGGTGAAGCCTCCATGCGGGACTGTTATGGCACTTACACCATCACTTCATGAGCCGGCACGGAGAGCTTCGTCCGTCCGGCGAGCTGGTCCTGGACAGCCGTTACAATGTGCTCCGCGAAGAAGGGCTCGCCGTCATACTTGCGAATATGGCCATTGGCGACGAAGCTGGTCTCGCTGCGCAGGTAGCGGGCAAATTGGCCGCTGAAGTTGTTCTCCACGATGATCGTGTGGCGCATCTTGCGGAGCAGGTCCAGAATCGTGTCTCCATGCAGAGGAACCAACCAGCGGATAGGCAGGTGGTTGGCCCTGATGCCCTGCTCGCCGAGGATTTCGCAGGCCTCCTGGATGACTCCGTACGTGGATCCCCAGCCAATGAGCGTTACCTCGGCATCCTGCGGCCCCAGCAACTGCGGCGGCGCCACCGCGGCGGCGATGCCGTCTACCTTGCGCATTCGCTTTTCCATCATGGCGCGGCGTTTGGCGTGGTTGGTGTAGGCATCGCTGATCAGCACTCCATCCTCGTCGTGCTCATCGCTGGAGACCACATGAGTGTGGCCCGCGATGCCTGGAATCACTCGCGGAGAGACGCCGCTGGGGGTGATCTTGTAACGCTGGTACGGCTCAATGTTGCCCGTGCCGTTGCTGGTGATCAACGCGCCCCGATCCACATGCGGAGCAAAGTCCAGTACTGACGGCTCGACACTGAGACGGCCCTCGGAGAGCAGCAGGTCGCAGAGCACGATGCCGGGGCATTGAAAGTGGTCCGTGAGGTTGAAGATCTCGGCCATCAGCGTGAAGCAGTCGGCGATATCCAGCGGAGCGGCAATCACCCTCGGATAGTCTCCAAAGGCCGCGCCCAGCATCTGCCAAAGATCGCCCTGCTCGGTCTTGGTGGGCACGCCGGTGGATGGACCGGCTCGCTGGCAGTCGATGACGACCACCGGGATCTCCGCCTGTGCAGAGAGTCCCAGACCTTCGCTCATCAGAGCGAATCCACCTCCCGAGGTTGCGCACATGGAGCGAGCCCCGGCGTGCGCGGCGCCGATAGCCATGTTGATCACTCCAATCTCATCCTCCACCTGACGAACCATGATGCCGGCCTTGCGGCCATGCTGAGCCATCCAGTGCAAAACGCCCGTGGCCGGGCTCATCGGGTAGGCGGAGTAGAATTTGACGCCGGCGGCGGCAGCTCCCATGGCCATGGCAGTATTTCCGCTCAGAGCCGCATATCTGTTCGCAGTTGCAGGAAGAGCCTGAGGGAAGGGCGTGAAGTTTTGCGCAGCATACTCGTAGCCGGCGCGGGCCAACGTGACATTCTCCTGGATGACGGCGCTGCCCTTGCTGCGGAACTGCGCCTCCAGAATGCTCTCCAGGGCATCGAACTCGATGCCCATCAAACTCAGGGCAGCGCCAATGGCCAGAGTGTTCTGCGCAATCTTGTTGCGGCTGATATCCGCCAGCTTCGAGACCGGCAACGGACACAGCACGACGCCATCGGGAGGCGCGCCGGGATGGATGGTGTCCGCGTTGTATAAACAGACGCCGCCCGATCGCAGCAGGCGTAGATGGCGGTCCGCCGTATCCTGATTCAATGGAATCAGTAAATCCAGTTGACCATGGATGGCGCCGACCGGATCCACACTGACGCGAATGGTAAGAAAGGTGTGACCGCCGCGGATGATCGACTGATACGCGTTGTAGGCGTTCAGATGGAGTCCGCAGA
>JAKART010000157.1:5188-6151 GCA_021819255.1 Acidobacteriota bacterium | reverse complement strand
GGCTCTCAACGCGACCCGGGCACTTTTGCTTGCCTTGTACTGCGGTTGTGGCGTCCGAAGTTACTTCTTCGGCGCAGCCTTCTTGACAGCCTTCTTTGCGGCCTTCTTGACGGCCTTCTTCGCAGGCGCCTTCTTGACGGCCTTCTTCACAGCTTTCTTTGCAGCTTTCTTCGTTGCCAAGGTCTTACCTCTCATAGTCGATTTTTTACTGCTGGTGCTCTTGTTGCCGACTGCCTTTTTTGAGGCAGACTTACCGCCGCGCAGAGCACCCCTTGCTTTCGCGGCAGAACTTGAACTCTTTTTAGCGGCCTTCTTCGCCGGAGCCTTCGCGGCCTTCTTCGCCGCTACCTTAGCGGCCTTCTTCGCCGGAGCCTTGGCGGCCTTCTTCGCCGCTACCTTAGCGGCCTTCTTCGCCGCTACCTTAGCGGCCTTCTTCGCCGCTACCTTAGCAGCTTTCTTTGCCGGAGCCTTGGCGGCTTTCTTCGCCGGAGCCTTGGCGACCGCCTTGGCCGAAGCCTTTCTGGGAGGCCGGGGCGAAGTGCTGGGAGTTGGCGGCGCGGCCTGGGTAAAAGCCTCAGACGAGGAGGTTCCCGAAGCGGGAGCGAAGAGTTCGGCTTCTTCCACGCGATTGACCGAGATCAGATTGAACTCTTCCTCTTCCTCTTCATCGAGCGAATTGATGTCGGCAATCTCGCCGGCCTCATCTTCTTCTCCATAGCCTGCGGCATAAAGCTTGATGGTCTCTTCGTCCTGCAACATAACGTCCTCTCCCAGCTACCGGATCTTTGTCTCTTGGCTTCTGTTGCCTGGCTTCTGTTGCCCGATCATCGTCTTCGGTCGAGTGACTCCATCGTCTGCCACCAGCGTCTGTCCAAACTCTGTGATGCGATGGAGACATCTTGCAAGCATGATGTCAACAGAATTACGCGCGAAGAGAAGAAATAGCAAGCACCTTAGATCGGA
>JAKART010000157.1:0-5178 GCA_021819255.1 Acidobacteriota bacterium | reverse complement strand
CCGATCTACTTTTTTCTACTGGGTCTGCTTCTTCTTTGCACTCTTTCGGGAAGCTCGACCATGGCTGGAGGGGTGCGCCGAGGCTTTGCCATGGGTGATCTTGCCTCGAGAGGCTGAGCTGGGGTGATGGACGGTTCTCCGCAATGGACGGCGATGGATCGAATGGCGGCGTATGCGAGGCGAGGAAGCCAGGCGGATCGGCTCGACGACATAGATCGAACGCCCCGGTCGAACGTAGTTGGAATGGAGGTGATTCCATCGCCGCAGTTGCTCTACGGAGACGCCAAACCGATCCGCGACCGTTACCAGCGTATCCTTTCTGCGCATCCGGTAACGCGTGCCGGGCGTCAGCCGGCTGCTGGCTCGGAGTGGAATCACAAGTTCGTCGCCGGGCTGAACCGGGCCAGTGAGGTCATTGACGGAGGTAATCTGGCTGGCGCTGGCATGGAGCGAGGCCGCGATCTGCTCCAGATCTTCGCCATTCTGCACCACGTGAAAGCGCCAACGGGTGCGATCCTCCGCCGGGATGTTCTTCAGACGCGTCAGAAACATCTCGCGGCTCCCGGCAGGAAGGTGCAGATCGTAAGGGATGTCCTGCGGCGTGGAGAGACGGAGCAGAGCGGGATTGAGCGACACGATCTCGGCCAGCGTGGAGTTGGTGAGGTCAGCCACCAGGCGCATGTCAATGGCATAGCTGGTGGTGACGTCATCAAAGAGCACCGGCGGGTCGGGCGTCATGTCAGCCAAGCCGTAGAGCTTGGGATTCTTGGCCATAATGGCGGCGGCGATGATGCTGGGCACGTAGGCCTTGGTCTGAGCCGGCAGCGCGTTGAGTTTGTAAAGTTCCCAGTAATCGGCGTAGCCGGTTCGGGCCACCGCGCGTTGCACGTTCCCTGGTCCCCAGTTGTAAGCCGCCATGGCCAGATACCAGTCGCCAAACTGGTCGTGGAGCTCCTTCATGTACCGGGCGTAGGCCAGCGTCGACTGTTCGGGATCAAATCGCTCGTCGAAGAATCCGTTGCGCTCCAGGCCATAGGGCCCACTGAAAGGCATGAACTGCCACATGCCGCCGGCGCCGGAACTGGGGTTGACGGCCTGGGGTTGGAAGCCGGACTCGGCGACGGCCAGGTAGATCAGATCCTGGGGAACGCCCTGAGCCGCCAGATCTTTGGAGATCATTGCGCTGTACCGTCCGGCGCGCTGCAGCGAGCTCTCCAGGTGGGCGTGGCCGGAGCGCGAGTTGGTGAAGTAGTTGATCCAGCCGGCCACATAGTCATTCACCACCAGAGGAAGGTCCGACTTGGTGGTCTTCAACTGGGTGGCGATCTTGCCCACTAATTGAGGGTTGGCCGGGAAGGTCACCTCGTTGGCGGCCTGAGCGGGAGCCTCCTGGATCTGCTCGGAGAAGCCGCTGCCTTGCTTGAGCGCGAACATCTCCAGGGAGTTGATGGCGGAGAGGAGTTGGTCGAAGGCGTCGGCGAGCTGAGGATCGTTCTTGAGATCCATCCCGCTGGTGAGCATCGTATCCACGGCGAAGTCAAAATCCTGGCGGGCCGCGTCCAAGCGGTTGTTGTTGTAGTTCTGCACCCCGGCCTGATAGTTGGCTTCCGCTCGGGCGATCAGCTCCTGGACCCGCTGCTGGTGCTGCTCGGCTCGGCGCTGGCGAGCCGCTTTCTCCGCTTGAGCTTCCTGAGCCTGGGCCGCGCTCTGGCTTGAGTTCTGGATCAGACTCGAAGCCTGCGGGTGCAAGCCAGGCGCCGTGCTGTTGGCCGCCGCGCTGCCGGGAAAAGCGTAGCGCCGGCTACCCTGGCAGCCGGACAGCGCCAGGGCCAGCAATGGCAAACCGACGGCGACCAGGGCGCCATGCCGGGAAAAGAAAGCGGGGGGATTTCCGTGCGAGTGCACCCCGGCTCTTCGACGATACGATAAGTCTTTCCCAACCACCGGGATCTCCGGCAAGCTTGCCTGCTGGAGCGAAAGGGAAACGCCGCAGCAAACCCGCCGTGGGAGATCGATCTGCTCCGGAAAAGCTGCAACTCTCGGCTTTTGCATCAACCCTCCCATTGTAAGCGGTGCTTTCCCGGAGAGCGCCGGCGATGGAGCTGCGAGCGCTCCCGGAAGCGGCCGATGCCGCATGCGCAAAGCAGCGAACCCGCAAAGCGTGGGGAGCTCGGATGCCCGAGCGGCGGATGTTAAGATGGAGTCTGTACATCCCATTCCACCCTGGCGCGCAGACTTTGCCCGCCGGTGTGCCCGGCTTCACTCTCCATGGATCCATCTCATATCCGCAACTTCGCGATCATCGCGCACATCGACCACGGCAAATCGACTCTTTCCGACCGGCTGCTGGAGCTGACCGGAAGCCTGAGCTCGCGCGAGATGCAGGCCCAGGTGCTGGACGCCATGGATCTGGAGCGTGAGCGCGGCATCACCATCAAGGCGCACACCGTGCGCATGATGTACACCGCGTCGGATGGGGAGACCTATCAGCTAAACCTGATCGACACGCCCGGACACGTGGACTTCAGCTATGAGGTCTCGCGCTCTCTGGCCTCCTGCGAGGGGGCGCTGCTGGTGGTGGACGCCTCGCAGGGCGTGGAGGCGCAGACGCTGGCCAACGCCTACCTCGCCATCTCCCATGGTCTGGAGATCATTCCCGTCATCAACAAGATCGATCTGCCCAGCGCGGACATTGAACGCACCAAGGAGATGATCGAAAAATCGGTGGGCCTGCCGGCTCAGGATGCCGTTGCCGTCAGCGCGAAGACCGGGCTGCATGTGGCCGACATTCTGGAAGCCGTGGTCATGCTGCTGCCGCCGCCCACAGGCAACGCGGAGGCACCGCTCCAGGCGCTGATCTTCGACTCCTGGTTTGACGCCTATCGCGGCGTGATCGTGCTGGCCAGAATCATCAATGGCCGGCTGCGCAAGGGAGACCGGATCCGAATCATGTCCAACGGGAAGCAGTTCGACATCGAGTCGATGGGCGTGATGACTCCCAAACCGGTGGAACTGGGCGAACTCAGCGCCGGGGAGGTGGGCTTCTTTGTGGCCACCATCAAGAACGTGGCGGACACCAAAGTGGGCGACACCATCACCCATGCCGACCGCCCTTGCGCGCAGGCGCTGCCCGGATTCGAAGACATCAAGAGCATGGTCTTCGCCGGCCTTTACACCGTGGACTCGCACGAACATGCGCTGCTGCGGGATGCGCTGGAGAAGCTGCGCCTGAATGATAGCTCCTTTACCTTCGAGCCGGAGTCCTCCGTAGCCCTGGGCTTTGGCTTCCGCTGCGGCTTCCTCGGACTGCTGCATCTGGAGATCATCCAGGAGCGGCTGGAACGGGAGTACAACCTGGACCTGATCACCACCGCTCCCGGGGTGCGCTACCGGATCACCATGACGGATGGTTCCGTGCTGGAGGTGGACAACCCCTCGCGCTGGCCGGAGAGCACCGAGATCGAGCAGATCGAGGAACCGGTGATTACCGCCAAGATTCTCACCAATGAGGAGTACGTGGGAGGGATCCTGAAGCTGGTGGAGGAGAAGCGCGGTCGGCAGCAGAACTTTGAGTATGTGACCGAAACCAGAGTGATGCTCACCTACGAGCTGCCCCTCAATGAGATCGTGCTGGACTTTTACGACCGGTTGAAGTCCGTCTCGCGGGGCTACGCCTCGCTGGACTATCACCTGGCCGGCGCCTGGGTCTCGCCCATGGTGAAGATGGATATTCTGATCGGCGGCGATCCGGTGGACGCCCTGTCCATGATCGTGCATCGCGACTCGGCCTACGAACGCGGCAAAGCGCTGGTGGAGAAGATGCGCGAGCTGATCCCGCGGCAGATGTTCGAGGTGGCGATTCAGGCGGCGATCGGATCCAAGATCATCGCCAGATCCACGGTCTCCGCTTTGCGCAAGAACGTCATCGCCAAGTGTTATGGCGGGGACATCAGCCGCAAACGGAAGCTGCTCGAGAAGCAGAAGGAGGGCAAGAAGCGGATGAAGCGGATCGGAAAGGTGGATATTCCGCAGGAGGCCTTTCTGGCAGTCCTCAAAGTCGGGGAAGAGTAAGGGGAGCGGAGACGGCAGCAAGACTCTGGCCCCGCGAAGCAGCGAGGGCCCCGCGAAGCGGCGAGGAGTTCTGCTGGAGAAGAAGAAGCAGACTTGCCGGGCCCGGCGCAGAATAGGACAAGGAGCAACCAAAGAGAAAGGAGACCTTCCGGCCTCCCTTCCCTTCATCGCAAAGCCGGCCTCTTCATCGCTGTTACTACCGCGGAGCTCCGGTTGGAGCAGCGTGCTGCGGCGTGGGAGCCGACGGCGGCAACGGCGCTACTCCCGAGGCGGCGTTGTAGGCGTTCACTACGGCCTGGGTGATATCCGTCTCCTGCTGCCACCACAGGACGGTGGGAAGACCCTGCGCGGCGCCCTCATTCAGCAGTACGGTAAAGCCATGATCCTGAGCATACTTGACGGCGGTTCCGCCGAACTTCTGCGCGACCTTGCCGTAAGCCTGCTGAACGTCCTGATTGTAGGCGTTCTGAGCATCTTCAACGTTGCGCTGGAGCGCCTTTTCCTTGTCATCGATGCTCTTCAGGCGGGCCGCCCGCTCTTGGTCGGAGATGTTGGCCGGCAGCGCCTGATACTGCTTCTTCAGCGAGTCAACCTCGGTGGAGAGCGCCTCAATGGCGTCCTTCTTGGGCTCATACTTCTTCTGAATGTCGGCAACGGCGCGCTGACCCTCATTGGTGGCGATCACTCCTTGCTCGAAAGCAATGATGGCAATCTTGGCGGGGATGGCTTGGGGATGTACCGCCGCCGGCGCAGCGTTGGCTGGCTTGGCAACAGCAGATTTGGTGGTCTGGGCGATGAGAGAGGAGGCTGCGAGGCCGGTCGCCAGCGCAGAAGCAAGGACAAGGGTACGGTTCATGCGATGTGTAAGGCTCCTTGACAAGAATCCGGATTCCGGAGATTTCGGCTGGGTTGATCCCGGCGCCACGCGCCGCTGGGAAGGCTGCCGCACCTTACCTCCGCCCGTTGAAACACTCGAGAGTGCTGCCGGCTCGCTCCTTCTCAATGATCCAGTCTGAAGGGATAAGCTCGCGGGCGCGAGAGGACAGTAGGCTGAGCGCAATTATAGGAGACTGGCTAGGCCGGGTCAATCTGCCCCCGGGCAGCAAC
>JAKART010000156.1 GCA_021819255.1 Acidobacteriota bacterium | reverse complement strand
CTTATCGATAGATGGGTGATTCAGCCAGAGACCGATGAATTCTTCAATCTCAACTATCGGCGAGTACTAAATGCCAATGAGAGTGTCAGTTTCACGGAGAGTGCGTTCAATACCTCTCCGAAAATCCTGTGGCGGCAAACCGCATCGTGCTTGCGCGCCGTCATCGATACGGAGAAGCGATGGTTTCGTAATACCATTCAATGTGCCTACATAAAAGAGGCATATCGGACGAGGTTGGACATTTTCTACGTTCTGGGCGTTGTCAATTCTCGATACACCGAACATGCCTATAACGTCTTGGTGAAGGAAGCTGGGAGAGTATTTCCTCAAGTCAAACTCACACATGTCAAAAAGCTCCCGCTTGCTATCCCGGATGAGCCAAAGCAGAAGGAAATCGCAGACCTGGTTAAGAAGGTGCTCAATGCGAAGCGGCGCAATAATGTCGCAGACACGTCAGATTTGGAGCAGAACATTGATCAGCTAGTCTATGCGGTGTTCGGTTTAACCCGAGCCGAAATCGAAATTGTGGAGAAGAACACTAGTCGTCGGTCTCCGGGACCTGCGGTGGCCGCAGAAGCTCACGCATAACGCAGCGGTGGCGAATCGGTGTGTTCGCCAAGGCCGCTAAAGTTGTCTCTATTCTGATCAGCCCGATGTGGGTCGCCATCCTGACTTAACCAACTCAGCGATCACATCATAGGCGACACAAGCTCTGCCGTAATGTTTGAGCGCGTAGAATTTATATTCTTCTATGAGCGCCTTGTAGATCGGGCGAAGTTCTTCTGGTAAAGCGGACAGGACCGCAAGGTATTTCGCTCCCCTCGGTGACTTCATCGGTCTCCTTGGTGCCTTTCATGTTCCTGCCTTTCTTCTTCATTTTGCACCAAGGCAGAGGAGGAAAATGTGGCGGAAATGACGCTCACTGAACTATATGACTCTGTGAGTCCGTGCGTAGTGGCTTTCATTTCAAAGCTGATCCACCTGCCGCCCGGACAGCAGCCCGTCTTCCTCGAGATATTCGGAACTGGGTTCCTGGTCAACGATAACGGCCTGGTGGCCACCAACCGGCACGTCGTTGAAGTATTCGATCAACTTGGACGCAATCCCAAGACGGGTGAGTTTGCAGGGGGGCGCTCATGTTCCTGCTGGACGCCGACAAGCATGGTTGCCAGATGCTCAATATCGGCGTCAAAAGTTGGGGAGCCATTAACAGCTTTACCTCCGCGACAGATTGGTACGGCCAGCCCGTGCCGGACATTGGCTTCGTGCAGCTTGAGGTCAGGGAGACCCCCTTCCTGGAGCTCGCTGATGAGGACTTCTATCTGCGTCCCGGCATGGAGATCGCCACTATCGGCTATCCGCTTGGCACCGTGCCGCTGACCCTGCATGGCAAAATCAGCCAGGTCGGCCCATTTATCCGCCGGGGCATCGTGAGCAGCGTATATCCCTTCACCACCCCCAAACCGCACGGCTTTACCATCGACATCATGCAGCAAGGCGGCTCCAGCGGCTCGCCCATCTTTTCGGCTGACAGTCCAAGAGTGGTTGGCATGATGTGGGGCGGCCTGCCGGAAAGTCGGTTTGCGCAATCGGCGGAGGCCAGTTTGATGTACACCCTGAACACCAATATCAGCCTCGCGGAGCCAGCCCACATCATCCAGCAAGCCCTCGACTCGGTTGTGTCTGCGCAGCAGCCCGACACGTCAGGCTTTCCAACCCTCCAGCAGCTGCGGGACGCTCATCCTCGCCCAACTGAGAACACTGGCCTGAGTTGGGACTCCACTCCGATTGCCTGAGATATGGGATTTAATTGCGCTTTCCGCATTTGAATTACCAACCAGATTGCGAGTTAAAAGCTTTCCGCTGGTGAGCGCTCAATGAAGCCCAGGGTCAGTGCGCGGCGAGTCGGCCATCGTCTTATGGTGGCGGAGCTTCCACTGATCGGGGAGCCACAGGTCGAGGTCGTCGTCGGGCGCAGCAGGCGGGTTGGTGGTATCCGTCCGGGCAGAGCCACCCTGTTCGCAAAGGCGATTGCGTGTTCAGGTGGGGATATGCGTGGTGAGAGAGCGGCTATTGCCGGGAGTGGACTGAGCGAAGCGGAGTGGGAGGCGCTGGTGCGGGAGGCTGAGCAGAGCGGTCTGAAGGGGAAGGGCTTTTGCGAGGCACGCGGTCTGGCTGTTTCCTGGTTCGACTCTTGCCGCTATCGCTAGCGGAGGCTCAAGCAGCGCGTGGCGACCCAGCAACGCAGTTGGCGCCAGTAGAGCTGGCCAGCAGCGTCGAGCGGTGGAGGTATGTGGGTGGAGTTGGCCAACGGGCGGCGTATCGGGGTCGAGGCAGGATTCGATGCCTCGCATCTGCGGCGGCTGATGGCGGCGCTGGAGGGCTGGGTGAGTGTTTTCTCCGGGCGTGGCGACGCAGGTTTATCTGCCGCCGGAGCCCCACGGAGATGCGGACTGGGTTGGATGGGTTGGATGGTCTGTGGGGCAGGACTCGGGATGTGCGGGAGTGCGATCCGGCCAGCGGGCCGTTCTCCAGCGGGATGCGGGCGTTCGGATTGCGCTGTCAACTTTGCGAAGATTGACCTGGCGGCGGACGTCCGTCTAGGCTAAATCTAGTCAGACTGGTCAGGTGGCATTGTGGAGACAAAGACCTCGAAGAAGCCCGCATCTCAAGACAAGCAACAAGGGCCGTTGCCGCGGCGCTGGCAGCTACAGACGGCGAAGGCTAAATTTAGTGAGGTGTTCCGTAGAGCCCGGGAGTGCGCTCCTCAAGTGGTGACGAGGCAGGATAAAGAAGCCGTCGTCATCATCGCCATTGAAGAGTTCGAGCGTCTGACGAAACGGGATCGGCAGCCTACGAGCTTATCGAAGTTTTTTGCCGAGTCCCCTCTTGCCAAAGTCCCTATCGATCTTGAGCGCAAGCGCGATTACGGCCGGGCGGTAGAACTGTGAGTGGATTTCTGCTGGACACCTGCGTCATCTCTGAGCTCATCAAGCCGAATTCTGAGGAGGCGGTGACGGCCTGGGTTGATGCAACCCATGAGGAGCTTCTATTCTTGAGCGTCCTCACGTTGGGAGAGATCCGGAGAGGCATCGTTGCGCTGCCCCGGAGCGCTCGCCGTTCCAAGCTTGAGATTTGGTTCGGTAGCGATCTGCTGTTGCGGTTCGCCAACCGGATATTGAACATCGACCAAGGTGTTGTCGATCGCTGGGGGCAGTTCACAGGTACTTTGAGCACGAAAGGTATCACTGTGCCGGTGATCGATGGGTTGTTGGCTGCGACCGCGATCCAGCATAATCTTACCCTGGCCACTCGCAACACCAAAGACGTCGCTGCCACTGGTGTGGCCCTGTTCAACCCTTGGATCGCAACACAATAGCTTTGAAACCAACCTGCGGCGGATGTTGAAGTAGGGTATGCGTGGTGAGAGAGCGGCTATTGCAGGGAGCGGACTGAGTGAAGCGGAGTGGGAGGCGCTGGTGCGAGAGGCTGAGCAGAGCGGTCTGAAGCGGAAGGGCTTTTGCGAGGCGCGCGGTATCGCTGTTTCCTGGTTCGACTCTTGCCGCTATCGCTAGCGGAGGCTCAGGCGGAGAGCGACGGCGCCGGCAACGCAGTTGGCGCCGGTAGAGCTGGCCAGCAGCGTCGGGCGGCGGAGGTATGCGGGTGGAGTAGATGTCGGTGATCTTCTGGTAGAAGAGCCGCTCGCTGGAGCGGATGTCGCGGATGCGCGCCAGCAACTCATCGAAGTAACCCTGCCCGAGAGTGCGGCCCGCTTTGATGCGCTCGTCGTCGAGGGTGAAGCCTTTGACCAGCAGCTCGCCGAGCCGGGCAGTGGCCCACTGGCGGAACTGAGTGCCGCGCGGCGACCGGACCCGGTAGCCGACGGCCAGAATCATGCCGAGGCTGTAGTGCTTCAGCGACCGCCGGACCTGCCTGCCGCCTTCAGATTGAACTAGTAAGTAATCCTTACTCGTTGCCCCCGGATCGAGTTCTCCCTCGTCGTATATTGCTGCAACATGGAGGGTTATATTCTGCGGCGTGGTCTGGAACAGCTCGGCGATCTGGATTCTGGAGAGCCAGACCGTCTCCCCCTCCAGCCGAACCTGGAGGTTCAGACCGGCATCGCTATAGATCAGGAGTTGCCCTGCGAAGAGATCGGGGCTGGCGGGTGATTTGCTGTTTTTTTTACTCGCCATCGCCAAGCTCCTTCCCATCCGCAGGATTCTTCCCCTTGCGAATGCGCTCCGGCTTGGGCGCTCCCAGTTGCTTGATATGCTCGACGGTGCGGTCGAAGTCGCTGACGGGCTGGCTGGCTTCGAGCTGGCGGCGCTGCTGCCGCGAAATCTCCGACTGAACTGTCAAGCATTCCTTGACAGTTGCCGGATGTGCCGGTTCGCTCGCCATTTGAACTGGTAAGGAATCCTTACCAGTTGCACAGACGGCAAGCCGGACATGAAGGATCAGTCCCTGATCGGGGGCAACCAGAAGTGGGCCGGTGGCGGGTATGGACAGTGTATGATCGCGATTCGGCCTTGTAGCGGCGCATCCGTAGTTATTCATCCTCGTCTCCCACGTTCTCCGCCAGCTCAGCCTCAATCTCTTCAATACTTGGCAGGTTCCGCAACAGAGGTTCGGAGAGATTCTCCAGTAGTTTGTACTCGGCCACGCCGATGGGTTTGTCGATGCCGTTGACCGCGTACTGGGCCACGAGCCGGTTCTGCTTCCGGCACAGCAGCAGACCGATGGTGGGCTTGTCCTCCTCCGCCTTGACCTGCGCATCGACTACGGACAGGTAGAAGTTCAACTGGCCGATGTGCTCCGGCTTGAATGCGCCAGCCTTGATCTCGACTACGACGTAGCATTTGAGGCGGGTGTGGTAAAAGAGCAGGTCAATGAAGAACTCGTCGCCTGCGACCTCCAGTCGGAACTGTCGTCCCATAAAGGCGAAACCCGATCCCAACTCCAACAGGAAGCGGGTGATGTGGCGGATGAGCGCGTTCTCGATCTCGCGCTCGTGGGCATCGTCCGCCAAGCCCAGAAAGTCGAAAAGGTATGGGTCCTTGAGCGTTTCATGGGCCAGCGCAGAGTCCGGCGTGGGCAGGCGCAGGGCGAAGTTGCTGATCGCCGCACCCTGGCGCTGGTGAAGGCGGTTTTGAATATGCTGCTCCAGCGTCAGCCGCGACCATCCCTGAGCCACGGTCTGCAAGGCATACCATTCACGCTCGGAGGGTTCCAGCCTTGTCAGTAGGGTAACGATGTGGAACCAGGGCAATTGGTCAGCAGGCTGCTGACCAAATTGCACGTCCGGGCAGTGTTCGGCGAAGTAACGCATGTACTTCAGGTTGGTGGTGGAGAAGCCTTTCATGTCCGGGAATGCCGCCTTCAGGTCGCGGGCCACGCGCTCAATCACCTTGGCACCCCATCCCTGCTGCGTTTGCCGCTGAAGAATGTCGCAGCCGATCTGGTGATAGAGACGAATCAACTCGGAGTTGACGGCCAATGCCGCCCGGCTGCGCGCCGCTTGAATGCGCGCTTTGAGCGCCTCCAGCAACTCAAAGTAGCCATTGGGGATGATCTCACTCGCCATAGCCAAGCTCCTTCAGGTTGGCGGCGATGGCGGCGTCGAGCTTTGCGGCCTCTGCCTGCTGCTGGCGAAGCGTGGCGGCGAGGCGAGCCATCTTTTCCTCGAACGGCTCGCCGTCGTCCGCGACGGCCTCGGCCCCGACGTAGCGGCCCGGCGTGAGCACATGGCCATGCTTGCGAATCTCATCGAGCTTTGCGGATTTACAGAAGCCGGCCACGTCGGCGTAGCTGCCCGCGCCCTTGTCGCCGCGCCAGGCGTGGTAGGTTCCGGCGATGCGGGCTACGTCCGCGTCAGTCAGCTCGCGGTGGACGCGATCTTTCAGGACACCGAGCTTGCGCGCGTCGATGAAGAGCGTCTCGCCGCGCCGGTCGCGGAAGCGCCCATTCTTTTTGTACCTGGCGAGGAACCAGAGGCAGACGGGAATCTGCGTGGCATAGAAGAGCTGGCCGGGCAGCGCGACCATGCAATCGACCAGATCCGCTTCAATGATGGCCTTGCGAATCTCGCCCTCGCCGGACTGGTTGGACGACATGGAGCCGTTGGCCAGAACGAACCCGGCAAGTCCGGTGGGCGCGAGA
>JAKART010000155.1 GCA_021819255.1 Acidobacteriota bacterium | reverse complement strand
TGCCATCCTGAGCCCCTCCGCGCATGTCACGGCCGGATATGCTCCCATCATGCCCACTTACCAGGGCCAGATCAGCGAAGACGGACTGATCGACCTGGTGGAGTTTATCAAGAACATGCAGTCCGACTACCGCGTGCAGCAGACGCTGGTGACGGCTGCATCCGGAGAATCTGCTCCCACGACGCCACCACAGGCAGCAGGGGAAAGGTGAAACCATGAGTACAGCGATTGGAAATACCATCGTCTCCTTGCCGGACCAGAGCACGGCGCAGTTGCCCAAGCGGCACTACATTAACAACGAGTATGGTCTGCTGAGTTGGCTGCTCACCGAAGACCACAAGAGGATCGCCCTCCTCTACCTGTTCTCGGTCACCTTCTTCTTCTTTATTGGAGGAGCCTTTGCGGGCTTGATCCGTCTGGAGCTGCTCACGCCGCAGCCTGACCTGGTCGCGGCGGACACCTACAACAAGTTCTTCACCATGCACGGCCTCATCATGATCTTCCTCTTCCTTGTGCCCTCCATTCCAGGCGTGCTGGGGAACTTCCTGATTCCGCTGATGATTGGGGCTAAGGACTTGGCGTTCCCCAAGCTCAATCTGCTGAGCTGGTATGTCTACATGGCCGGCGGAACGCTCACCTTGGCCGCGTTGGTGCTGGGCGGAGTGGACACTGGCTGGACCTTCACCACGCCGCTCTCGACGCACTATCTGAATACGCACGTGATTACCGCGGCGATGGCCATCTTCATCACCGGATTCAGTTCCATCCTTACTGGTATCAACTTTATCGTCACCATCCATCGCATGCGCTGCCCGGGCATGACCTGGTTCCGCATGCCGCTATTTCTCTGGTCGCACTATGCGGCCTCGCTGCTCATGGTGCTGGGCACCCCGGTGCTGGCGACCACCCTCGTGCTGGTGGCTTTGGAGCGGCTCTTCGGCATCGGCATCTTCGACCCGGCCAAAGGCGGAGACCCGCTGCTGTTTCAGCATCTCTTCTGGTTCTACTCCCATCCTGCCGTCTACATCATGATCCTGCCCGGCATGGGCGTGGTATCTGAGGTTATCTCCACCTTCAGCCGCAAACGGATCTTCGGATATACGGCGGTGGCATTCAGCTCCGTGGCCATTGCGCTGTTCGGCTTCTTCGTCTGGGAGCACCACATGTTCATCATGGGCGTGTCCAGCTACTCGGCGCTGGTCTTCTCTCTGCTCACCATGCTGGTTGCGGTGCCCTCCGCCATCAAGATCTTCAACTGGGCGTTTACCTTGCAGAAGGGGTCGATCACCTTTGAGACTCCCATGCTGTACTGCTTCGGCTTCATGGGGCTCTTCACCATCGGCGGCCTCACCGGCGTCTTCCTTGGTTCGCTGGGCATGGATATTCACCTGACCGAAACTTACTTCGTGGTAGCCCACTTCCACTTTGTAATGGTGGGCGGCGGGTTGATGGCCTTCCTGGCGGGAATTCACTTCTGGTGGCCTAAGATGACCGGAAGAATGTATCCGGAGACCATCTCCAAGCTGGCCGCCGTCACCACGTTCATCGGATTCAATCTGACCTTCCTTCCCCAGTTCGTTTTGGGTTATCTGGGTCTGCCCCGCCGTTATGCCGCCTATCCGCCGGAGTTCCAGGTCCTAAACGTGCTCTCCACGGCCGGGGCCACCGTCCTGGGCTTCGGCTACATGCTGCCTTTGCTCTATCTGGCTTGGTCGTTGAAGTACGGAGCGATTGCCGGCAGCAATCCATGGCAGGCCACGGGGCTGGAGTGGCAGATCGCCTCCCCGCCACCGACGGAAAACTTTACCGAGATACCCATCATGGACCATGAGGTCTATGACTACGAGTGGCTTGCGAACAAGACGAAGAAAGAGGTGACCACCGTTGGATAGCGCACTGGCGACAACCGATCCAGCCGATCTCCATGCCGGACAGGAGCACGGCCACGTCTCTCTGCCTCAGCATCGCCACCACTTCGAGACTGTCGAGCAGCAGCGGGAAGCAGGCAGCTTCGGAATGTGGCTGTTTCTGCTGACCGAGATTATGTTCTTTGGCGGCATGTTCCTGGCATACCTTCTGTATCGCAACTGGTACTACCCTGCCTTCGTGGTAGCCTCCAACCAGTTGAGCGTGCGAATCGGCACGATCAACACGATGGTGCTGATCACCTCCGGCTTCTGCATGGCCATCGGCGTGTGGGCGGCCGAGGTGCGCAGACGCTCACTACTGGTGGCCATGCTGGTGACCACCACGCTGCTGGGCGTCCTCTTCCTGAGTCTCAAGTACGGCGAGTATCACGAGAAGTATGAGCTGCATCATATCCCCGGCAACAACTTCAATATCTCCATGTTCACCAACCCCGCCGGCTACGGGATCAAGGAGGCTCCTCTGCCTCCGGACATGGCGCAAAAGACCCAGGTCTTCTTCTTCCTGTACTTTGCCATGACCGGCATGCACGCCCTGCACATGATCATCGGTCTCGGCATTCTCTGCTGGCTCATTTCCAGGGCCAGGCGCGGCGACTTCAGCGCCGGTTATGTGGCGCCGGTGGAGAACTTCGCTCTGTACTGGCATTTCATTGATGTCGTTTGGCTGTTTCTTTACCCTTTGCTCTATCTCATCAACCGTCATCCCATGCACTGAAACGCCTGACCCGGCAGCCGGTTCAAACTGCTCCTTCCCCCTTCGGCCTGCTGCCCTGAAGGGCCAGGGAACTCCAAGGAAATACGATGACTGATCAAGCCACTCACGCCCACCTCAACGATCCAGAGCACGCCCAGCATCGCATCGTGACTCCGCTCCAGTACTTCTTTGTCTATATCATCATGCTGGCCTTGACGGGGCTGACCTGCGCGGCGGCGTTCGTGGATCTCAAGTGGGCCAATGCGGTGATCGCCGTAGGAATCGCTTGCACCCAGGCGACCATCGGAGCGCTATTTTTCATGCACGCGGCCTTCCAGTCACGCCTTATCAAGCTGACCATCGGCGCAGGGGTTTTCGTGTTCCTGGTGATGGTGACCATGACCATGAGCGACTATATGAGCCGTTCCTGGGGCATGTGGTAGAGCTTCGTCCCGTGATGGAGGGCAAGCATCGGCGACATCGCTGCGCAAGCTCTCTTGCCGCAAGCAATGTGCCCGAAAGATCCGCAGAGCGTCTTCACGCAAAAGACCGCCTCTTCTTTCACCCCTTGGGCCACAGACCCAGACCGAGCTCTGCATGTCGTTCTGTGCGGGCTCCAGCGGAACAAAAGAATGATCGCTGCCAGGTACGCCCTTGCTCGCAAGGCGTCTTAGCTTCTGGCGTCTTGGCTGATCTTCGCGGGCTGCCGCGGCCGGCAACCTTCCATCTATGAATCGCCGCGGACTGGACCATTTTCCCTGAAGGTGGAAGCAAGGGGAACGACTCCTGTGGGCGTTTTCCTCAATGAAAACGCCACTGAACGCCCGCTTCCGTACACCCGTCATCAGGGGAAATGGCCTAGAATGGGGAGACCACGGGGAGAACCGTCAGGCGCATGGCGCTGTTTGGAAAGAAGCTGAAGCAAGAGCACAAGGTGATGCGTCAGGCCGAGCGGGCCAAGGGAGCGCTGCTCACGGAGTATCATCGAGCGACGCCTGAGTGTCCGCACCCGGAGCGATGGAGCATGTACGACTCCATGACCGCCGAAGCCGAAGTGCTGGAGTTTTTGCGCACGCTGGTCACCACCGTGAAACCGGATCGAGTGGTTGAGACGGGATCCTTCCTGGGCGTCAGCACCCTCTGGCTTGCCGAAGGGTTGAAGCAAAACGGCTTCGGCAGGATCGTGAGCTGCGAGTACGATCCAGTCGTGTTTCGCAAGGCGAAAGAGACGATCGCCGCCTCCGGCCTTGAGGCGTGGATTGAGCTGCGCAACGAATCCAGTCTGGAGATGCAGGTCGATGGAATGATCGACATCTTCTTCAGCGATAGTGATATGCCGATCCGCGAGCAGGAGATCCGGCGATTTCTGCCCCAGATCAAGCCGCACGGGATCATCCTGATGCACGATGCCAGCTCCCACCTCAAAGTCGTCCGTGAGGCGGCGCTCAAAATGGAGGCAGAAGGTTTGATCTCGGTCATTTTGTTGCCCACGCCGCGTGGTCTGGTGATCGCGCAGAAACGCACCGGCCGTCTCTGATGCAAGACATGATCCATGGAATGAGATGCAGCCATCAGGTCAGATCTTAAGCAACGGAAACCGAACGCGCGCGAAGCACCGGGGCTTGCCGTCGGGCGCAGTATGTTTTGCGTATCTGTTCTTCCGGCGGCCGCCGTCTCTCAGCAAGCCGCAGATGTTAGTCTCCCTACCAGGAGTCAATGAGACATGTCGATCCTTCGCCGCATCTGCCTTGCCATACTGAGCGCCTCCACGATGGCTGCCGCTGCGCAGTCCAGCCCCATCAGCCTCGCGGTTGATCTCACGGATGCCCCCCGCAAGATCCTGCACGCCACGGAGACCATCCCAGTTGCTTCCGGCTCTCAACCCATGCCGATGACCCTTGTCTATCCCGAGTGGATTCCCGGCGAGCACGGCCCTACGGGTCCCCTCATCAACCAGGCCGGATTTTCCATTACCACCCCGGGCGGCCAGAGCGTGAAGTGGGAGCGGGATCCGGTGGATATGTACAGCTATCACATCACGGTTCCGGCTGGAGTCTCCCAGCTCGATGTCAAGATGGACTTCCTGGCAACCGGAGCCGGCAACTTCACGGAGGGCGGCTCTACCAGCGCCAATCTCGCTTTGCTGAGCTGGAACACCGTTCTGGTCTATCCGCTCAACGGAGACATCGCCCACACCAAGGTGGATGACATCCTGGTGTCGCCGTCCATCACCATCCCCCCGGGCTGGCGCTTCGGAACGGCGCTGGAGCCCACCGGAGACGCTACGCAAAGCTCCTCCCATGTGGTCTTCAAGACGGTCTCCTTGTATCAGCTCATCGACTCGCCCGTCCTCTCAGGCCGCTACTTCCGGGAGATCGATCTAGCCCCGGACATTACCCCCCGGCACTATCTTGAACTGGCCGGTGACGGTCCGGAGGATCTGGCTCTTTCTCAGCAGCACATCGACCAGTTTTCCAAGCTGGTGCGCGAGACGGGAGTTCTGTACAACTCTCGCCATTACAACTCCTATCACTTCCTGGTGACGCTTTCAGATCAGGTTGCGCACTTCGGCCTCGAGCATCATCAATCCTCCGACGACCGCGTCCCGGAGAAGACCTTCATCGATGAAGGTATGTTCGCTGAGGCGGGGGATCTGCTGCCGCACGAGTTTACTCACTCCTGGAACGGAAAGTACCGCCGGCCCGCCGGTCTGGCCACCGACAACTACCAGGAACCGATGAAAGGCGACCTGCTCTGGGTCTATGAAGGACTGACCAACTACCTGGGTGATGTTCTCGCCGCCCGTTGCGGCATCTGGAGTCCGGAGGTCTTCCGCGACCGGCTCGCCACGATTGCAGCCGACCTGGACGATGCCCGCCCGGGGCGAACCTGGCGCGATTTGCAGGATACCGCGACTGCCGCGCAGATCCTCTACAACGCCGGAGGCGCCTACGACAACTGGCGCCGCAACGTGGACTACTACAATGAAGGCGACCTGCTTTGGCTGGAGGTTGACGAAACCATCCGCGCCAAGACCAAAGGTAAGAAGAGCCTGAACAACTTTTTGGCGGCCTTTGAGGGTCTGGGCGGCAATACCCCGCCTGAAGTTGTGCCGTACACCTTTGCGGACATCGTCAGCGGTCTGAACGCCGTTGTGCCCAACGACTGGGCAACCTTCCTGCGCACCCGGCTGGACGCCAACCAGCTTCATGCGCCGGAGATGGCGGGCATCAACGCCCTCTCCGGCTACCAGTTGGTCTACACCGACAAGCCTAACTACTGGTCGCAACTGAGTGAGAGCGATGGTCTGGACGCGACCTACTCGCTGGGCTTCACGGTGAGCGCCAACGGCACCCTCGGCGACGTCATCCTCGGCGGCGTCGGCTACAACGCAGGTCTGGCTCCCGGCTTCCAGATCATCGCCGTAAACGATCGAGCCTTCACCCCTGGCCTGCTCCGCGCCGCCATCGACAACGCCAAGGGCAATGGTCCGGCCATCAACCTGATTGTGGAAAACACCGGCGTCTTCAAGGTGATCTCCATCCACTACCACG
>JAKART010000154.1 GCA_021819255.1 Acidobacteriota bacterium | reverse complement strand
GGGAAAATGGTCTAGAACCGCTCCGGGCTACGCGGCTAGGCCGTCACCAGGGATCCCAGCTTTTCGCCGGCGATCACCCGCAGGATGTTGCCCCGTTCGCGCATGGAGAAGATGATCATCGGCAGACGGTTGTCCTTGCACAAGGAGACCGCCGTGGTGTCCATCACCTGCAGGCCCAGCCGGATGATCTCCATATAGCTGATCTCCTCGAACTTGGTAGCGTCGGTCACTTTCTTCGGATCAGCGCTATAGATGCCATCCACGCTGGTGGCCTTCAGCAGAACCTCCGCACCAATTTCCATGGCGCGCAGGCTGGCGGCTGTATCCGTCGAGAAGTACGGGTTGCCGGTGCCGGCGGCAAAGATCACCGCCCGTCCCTTTTCCAGGTGGCGAATCGCGCGACGGCGGATGTACGGCTCAGCCACCTGATGCATCTGAATGGCGCTCATCACCCGAGCATGAACCCCTGTCTTCTCGATGGCATCCTGCAGGGCGATGGCGTTAATCACCGTGGAGAGCATGCCCATATGATCCGCCGCAACGCGGTCCATATGGATCGCCTGCTCGGCTACCCCGCGGAAGAAGTTTCCGCCCCCAACGACGATGCCGATCTCGCAACCAGAGCGTGCCGCCTCGGCGATCTCCTGCGCAATGGCATTCACAAACAGCGCATCGACACCAAAACCTCGGCCGGCCGCCAGGGCCTCTCCAGAGAGCTTTAACAGAACTCGCTTATACATGCTACCGATCAGTGTACAAGTTCGCGCAGCGGGCGGATTCCCACATCTCGGCAGTTTGCGATGCGGGTTGGTGTGGGGGCCCCATCTCGGCCCCTTCGCGATTTGGGTTCGCTGAATGCTTCCATGACGATTACGGGATGGCGGGGGCGGTATCTTTCCCTTTCCAACCAGGCACATCGGGTTCACATGCTACCCCGTCCTGAAAGATCTCAGCCCAGAGGTTCACACCCTTGGCGGATCAATCATTCATGGATGAAAGAAAGGTGCAGATCCTTGCATACTCTCCCTCGCTGAGCCTGAAGCGGAGCGCGTCCGCCGTCTCTTCCACCTGCTTTGCGCTGCGCCCGCCCACGATCGCGGCGGTAATCGCAGGGTGGTGCAAGGTCCAAGCCACGGCAACCACACCCGGGGTCACGCCATGCCCATGGCCAATCTCGCGCAGCAGCTCCACCAGACGCAGGTTGCGGCTCAGCTTCGGCTCACTGAACTCAGGATTTCTGCGCCGCCAGTCGTCGTCGGGGAGCGCCGCCACGCGTTCAGCACTCATCTTGCCGGCCAGCATGCCGGAGAGCATGGGCGAGTAGTTGATGACGCCGATGCTGTTTTGCTGCGCAAAGGGCAGAATCTCCGTCTCTACGGCCCGGCGCAGCATGGAATACGGCGGCTGCAGACTGGCAATGGGAGCGATCCTCTGCGCGCGCTTCATCTGTTCCACCGAGAAGTTCGAAACCCCGATCCAGCGCACTTTGCCCTGCTCACGCAGCCGGCTGAGCGCCTCCCAGCCCTCTTCGATCTCGCTGTCGGGATTGGGCCAGTGAATCTGGTACAGGTCGATGGTCTCCACTCCCAGCCGCGCCAGGGAAGCCTCCACCTCCTCAGAGAGCGAATGGGCCTTCAGCGAGTTATAGATGGAGCGGTCCTGGAGCCAGCGCATCGAGCACTTGGTAAAGATGTACGGCTTGTGCGATGAAGATTTCACCGCGCGCCCTACAATCTCTTCCGAGTGGCCCAGCCCATAGACGGCCGCGGTATCAATCCAGTTGACGCCCAGATCAAGCGCGCGATGGATGGCGGCCACGGAGTCCTTGTCGTCCTGGGCTCCCCACGCATACTGCCAGTCTCCCCCGCCGATGGCCCACGCGCCAAATCCAATCGGAGTGAGGTGAAGATCAGAGTTTCCAAGAGTTCGAAGTGCGGAGGATACGATCGGAGTGGACATACCACCAGCATAGAGGCGGCAAAGAGTGGAAACAATAGGCAGGCCCCACACCTGCTCTTCGTTCAAAAACAAATCCGGGCGAAGGGCGCACCGCATCTCGGTTCTTCAAGATGAGGTGCGCCTGCGCGTCGGACGTACTGAAACCGCTGTCGAGACGGGCGCGGCCGGATGCTGACGCCACGAGACCCGCGGCCCAATCGAGAAGTCTTACTGCCCGTTCAGCATGCCCATCACCGGATTGGGCAGTTGTTCGTTGGCATGCTTCAATAGCAGCGCAATATCCCACATCTGATCTTCGGTCAATATGCCCTTGAAGGAGGGCATGCCGGTCAGACGGATGCCATTGTCGATCTTCCAATAGGTAGCGCCCGGAGGATCGTCGCTCACCCCCACCACCTTTCCGTCGTGGTGCCTGACCCACAGTTGCGGGGCGTGCGGAAACATTCCTTCGGCAATGGCTGCCGGCTTTCCAGGAGTCCCGTGGCAACCGGCGCACTGGAGCTTATAAGCCATGGCGCCGGTCTCATAAACATCCTCGCTGATGCCAAAAGGTGGCTGCTGCATGTCGCGACGAATACGGGCATGCAAGGCGATGTGTACGATCTGCTTTTCATAGGGAAAGGGCTTGTCCGCGGTGGCTACCGGCGGATTTCCAAATCGAAGGTACGCCCAGGTACCGAAAAACAGAACGACAAACGCGAATAGAAAGCCGAGTAAGAACTTGAAGCTGCCGCCGGACCCTCCCGAGCGCCCCTTTGAGCCGCCAGTTGCCATGAAATCGATCTCCTTTCAATTTTTGTACCTCGCTAGTGTACGAGGAAAATGGAGACTCTGGGTAAATTGAATTTCATCTTCCAGGGACGGTCAGGGAACTTCCCGGTCCTTCCCGGCGTAAGATACTGTGCAAGCTGCGGGCCCGGCCGAGCCGGCGCGGCCGATGCCAGGAAAGGATGCGCCAACCATGCAGACCAGAATCACCGGAACCACCATGCCGGTCCTCGAAGCTCTCTTGCAGCCCGGCGAGAGCCTGATCTCCGAAGGCGGAGAGCTGAGCTGGATGAGCCAGACGATCGCCATGACCACCCACACCCAGATGGCGGGCGGCGGCGGCATCTTTGGAGCCATCAAACGCGTGGCCGGCGGCGGCACCCTGTTCATGACCGAGTACACCGCTCAGGGATACCCCGGCGAGGTCGCCTTCGCCGCCAAGATTCCCGGCCAGATTCTCCCCGTCGAGATTCAGCCCGGGAACGATCTTCTGATTCATCGCCACGGCTTTCTCTGCGCTACACCGCAGATCCAGCTCAGCGTCGGCCTGCAGCAGTCGCTGGGCGCGGGCATCTTCGGCGGTGACGGCTTCCTTCTCCAGAAGGTCTCCGGCATCGGCACGGCCTGGCTGGAGATGGGTGGAGAGATGGTCGTTCGCGACCTGCAGCCCGGCGAGACGCTGCGCGTGCATCCCGGCCACGTAGGAGCCTTCCACACCAGCGTCAACTTCCAGATCACCCGCCTCCAAGGCATTCGCAACATGTTCTTCGGGGCTGACAGCATCTTTCTGGCCGCGCTCACCGGACCCGGCAGGGTCTGGCTGCAGACTCTTCCCCTGGCCAACCTGGCGCATGCCCTGCAGCCCTACCTTCCCTCCGCGAACCAGGAGGTCAAAGACGTCGGCGCGGCAGCCGTGCTGGGTGGCATCGTCGGCAGCATGTTTGACAATCGCTGAGCGCGAGCCGGCCTCTCTGGACCTCTTTGCCGGTCCAAGGTGCCGGCAGAAGTCCCTGCACCTTCCCCCCTCGGGAACTCTGCCAATCCGGTTGCACACCCTCATCAGGCCTTCGGCAAAGCAAAACCTCGTCTTCGTCCTTCCGCCTGTGGCAGCCGCCCGGGCTCAGGCCGGCGGCTCTCGCCGTTCGCACAGCCAGGGCATCTCAACTTCCAGGTTGCCGGCTTCAGCCAGATCACCGCTGCGAAGAACAGCAATGAGAACTTTGGAAAACGAGCTTTGCCGTTGACACACAAGCTGTTCTTCTGAAGGATGCAACAACGCCTTGCACCATGCAGACGTCGGCAGCCAGACGAGGCTTCGGAGGCCGGTTTAAACCTGCGTTTGCGCCCTTCGTTCGCAACCATCGCTTCCTGTTGCCGACAGGTGGATCGCGCCGCAAGACCTTGGAGATCGCGGCAGACTCATCCCTCCAAGAAGAGATCGGGAAGAACCTCGCCCGCGCGTCCCTCCACAACCTGCGTGAAGGCAGCGGCATTCAGAGGCGCCTCTGGCCCGACATAGACCGTGCGAGCTCCGCTGCCTCTGGCCCAGTGAACGAAGTTCGCCGCGGGATAGACTGATCCCGAGGTTCCCACCACCAGCATCCACGTGGCCGCCGCCAACTCCCGCTGGATCCGCTCCATCTCCAGCGGCATCTCGCCAAAGAAGACGATGTGCGGGCGAAGACGGCCCCCGCAGGCGCAGAACGGCACTTCATCCAAGCTGCGGTAGATCCTTCGGTCCTCCACCGGCGGACGCCCGCAATCCCGGTCACAGCGTGATTTGGCCAGTTCTCCGTGCATGTGCAGCAGCCGCTTGGTCCCTGCGCGTTCATGCAGGTCGTCCACATTCTGCGTGCAGACCAGAAGACGGTCGCCCAGCCTCTCTTCCAGCCGGGCGAGGGCGAAGTGGGCAGGGTTGGGCTGCGCTGGTTGAGCCGCCTGGCGGCGCATCGAGTAGAACTCCCACACCTTGGCAGGATTCCGGTCCCAGGCCTCTGGGGTGCAGACGTCTTCCACACGCTGACCGGCCCACAAACCATCCTCGGCGCGAAAGGTGGGTAGACCGCTCTCGGCGCTGATGCCCGCTCCGGTAAGCACAAAGACACGATGGTGCGACGCAATGCGAAGTTGCATCCTTGCTCCTTGCCCGCGCTCGGGCCATGCCCTCGCCTCCGCAGCCTCTGCCGCCGCAGGCGCTGCCTGAGATAGACAACCTGCCGCCCATCTTAGAGAGAAATGGGCGGCTTCTCAAACCTCTGCGCGGAGCGGGCAGGGCTCAGCCGGGCTGCCGGCGACGATTCCGCCGGCGTTCTGTGGTGTTTGCGATCAGCCACCCAGCCCAAGGGATCTGTGCCCAAGGGATCTGTGCCCAAGGGATCTGTGCCCAAGGGATCTGTGCCTTAGAGCCGGCATGCGGGCCCCGGCGCCGCGCCCGGAATCGCAGTCGAGCGGCGGCCACGCAAGCGAATCTTCACCGGCTTCAAAAGGACGCAAGCGGCAGGGTGATGCGAATTGCTGGCATAATCAAATCCATGTCGAGCCTGCATATTCGGGCCATGGGTGAATCTTCCGGATCTCTCTGGGATCTCAGCGCCAATCAGATTCGCGATCTTGCGGCATCGCTCCGCCCCACTCCCGGCGGCGGCGCCATTTCCCTACTCACCGCAACCCTGGGACTCGCCCTGGTGCAGAAGGGCGTAAGCGTCTCGCTCAAACGAGCGGGAGACGATCAGGCCAGGCACGCCTCCTTGTCCGGCTTGTGCGGGAGGATCCCCAGCGCTTTGGACTCCATCAGCCGCCTGGTGGATGCCGACGCCCAGGCCTTCCAGAGCTATCTCAAGGCTCGTGCTCTTCCCCGAGGCACGGAGGCTGAACAGACCCGGCGCAACACGGCCATGAAGGAGTGCATTCTACAAGCGACGAGAGTTCCCCTGGCCGCGGCGCGGGCGGTCTGCGCCGCGCTGGAAGAAGCAGCCACCGCGGTGGATCTGGGCGATCTTCATCTGCTCTCCGATATCTTTGGTGGCGTCCTGCTGATGCAAGCCGCCGTCCGGGCCATCCTCTTGAACGTGGACGCCAACCTTCTGCTGATCTCCGACCCTGAAACCATCTCCACGCTCCAACAGGAGAGACAGGAGATGGAAGCAGAGTCGAACACGCGCGCGGAGGCCATCGCCCGGGCGTATCAGGCTCGTCTGGACGCTGGCGATCTCCGCTCCACCTCCGCAACTTGAAGACGATCTTCACGCCACGAGTCCGAAGGGAGCATCCAGCCGGTGGAAGCGGGTCAGAAAATGAGGAGCAAGAGAGCTGATCTGGTGCTGGGGGAGATTCTGGCCAATGCCATCACCCATGGGGCCGGCCTGCTGCTGGCCCTGGCGGGAGCAGCTTACCTGATCAGGGCCTCGATGGGGACAGGACCATGGTGCGTTGTCAGTTGCTCGGTGTACGCCGGAACCCTGGTGCTCATCTATCTCTGCTCCA
>JAKART010000153.1 GCA_021819255.1 Acidobacteriota bacterium | reverse complement strand
GAAGGAGGACACAGGTTCCATTCTCGCCTCCGGCCTCTTTGGTGCGCAGAAAGACGAGCCGGGCATGCGCAGGGGCTCTTGCCTGCCTCTGCGCACGCCTGTCCGCCCGCCCGGTTACCAGACCCGGCAATTGTTGACTGGAACCATCGGCGAGCCCTTCTTGCATCCGAAGGCGGAGGCGAAGCCGGGCTGGTTCACGATGGCGCCGTTGGCGCGGAAGTGGGCGGGTGAGTGGGGATCGGTAAGCACCTGCTCCCGAACCGCCGCAGGACGGACATTCTCACACCAGTTCTGAGCGAACGCGATGTAGAAGCGCTGCGGACCGGTGTAGCCATCTACCTTTTTCTGCGTGTCGACGCCGTCCTGACGGGCGCGATTGAGATAGGCGATAAAGGCCAGCACCAGGCCACCGTTGTCGGCTGTGTTCTCTCCCAGGGTGAGCTTGCCATTGACCATCACGTTGTCCTTGGGGGTGGCTCCGGGAACGGCGACGAAGCTTCCGTACTCATGGACCAGACAGCCGGTGCGCTGCTCGAAGCCGGAGAGATCAGCCGCCGTCCACCAGTTGGAGAGGTTCCCGTTGGCGTCGAATTTCCTGCCCTCATCGTCGAAGCCATGGGTGAGCTCATGGCCAATCACCGCTCCAATATGACCATAATTCACGGCGAGGCCGGCGTGGGGATCATAGAACGGCGGCTGCAGGATACCGGCGGGGAAGTTGATGTCATTCATGCTGGGGTCGTAATAGGCGTTGATGGTGGGTGGAGTCATGTCCCACTCGTTCTTGTCTACAGGCTTGCCGATCTTGTTCAGTTCCCGGGCATTTTCAAATTCACGGGCGCGCTCCGCGTCGCCTAGCGCGTCCGTCGGCGAGATTTGCAGCTTGCTGTAATCCCGCCACTTGTCGGGATAACCGATCTTGTCCGTGATGGCGCGAAGCTTCTCTTTGGCGCGGAGTTTGGTGGCGGGGCCCATCCAGCTCAGGGTATCAATGTCCTGATCCATGGCGGCTTCGATGTCATGCACCATCTGGAGCGTCTTTTGTTTGCTGTCGCCGGCGAAGTAGTGCTCCACATAGACCTGGCCCAGCGCCTCGCCGAGGGCTCCGTCTACGGCTGAGGTGCAGCGCTTCCAGCGAGGACGCTCAGTGGGTACACCCTCCAGTTCCGTGCCGTAAAAGTGGAAGTCTTCAGCGTCGATAGTCTGAGGCAGCTCGCTGGCGAAGGTACTCAGAAGATGAAAGCGGATATAGGCCCGCAGCGTGGCGAGGTCCGTCTGTTGGATGGCGGTTGCCATGGCCGGGAAAAATGCCGGACTGGCGTTCACCAGGGAGGTGATGGAGGGCGCCTGATCGGCCGTGAGGAAGGAGGTGAAGTTCAGAGGAGCAACGCTACCTTCAAAGGTCGGAAGGGATTGGGGATGGTAGATCGTCTCCGGGTCGCGGCGCTGGGTGTCGGTGAGCGAGGCGACGGCAAGCCGTGTCTCAAAGGCCAGGATGTGCTCGGCCTCGCTCTGGGCTTCAGCCGGAGCTTCGCCGGCGAGCGTGAGCATCTTGGCGACGAACTGGACGTATTCATCGCGGATCTGCGTGTCCTTGGCTCCGGTGCGGGTGTAGTAGTCGCGCTCGGGCAGGCCAAGACCGCCCTGATCGGCCAGGGCAACCTGCTTGCTGGAGTCTTTATAGTCCTGCTCTTCGCCAAACTCGAAGAAGATATTCACGCCCATGCGATGCAGTTCGCCGGCGAGCGAGAGAAGATTGGATCTTGTGACCGCGTCAACCTGATGAAGGAGAGGCTGCAACGGGGTGAGACCGAGACTGTCGATGCGGCTGGTGTTCATGCAAGCCGCATAATAGTCGCCTATCTTCTGCTGGTTGGGGGTGCGGGATGGTCCAGCCGCGGCATACTGCTTGAGGATCCCGTTCAGTTCTCGGGTCGTCACGTTGTACAGTGTTTCAAACTGATTGACCGCAGGCTGATCAGAGGGGATGGGATGGTGGGCAGCGTAGTTGCCGCAGGCAAATTTGTAGAAGTCGTTGCAGGCGTCGGCCGCGGTGTTCATGGAAGATAGATCGAAGGCCGGCGCAAGCTGATCACCGGCAGAAGCCTTGGGGGCGGATTTGCGGGAAGCCGTCGAACTGCTGGGCTGCGATGCTGCGGCAGAGGACTGTGCCGTCCCGGCGAGGGGCAGCGTGAGGATCGCAAGGACAGCAGCGAAGCGAGTCAGGTTGAGCAGACAGCCAATGGCCTTGCCGCACGGCAGGGCGGGATTGTGCGCACGAAACACATTCATTGAAAGGTCTCCAAGTAGATTGCTTCTTTCGCCCTTGAAACCGGAGCGATGTCTATCGAGGGGCCACGGAGACAACAGTGTCCATGGCACAGGACAGCTCGACAGAAGTAGTGTACGCGCGCCGGACCGAGGAGGTTCCGCGGCAACCGTAGCACAGAGCGCCGTCCAAAAAGAAGAGGCCGGCGCGTGGCTGGCCTGGTTGGTTGTGGAGATTTCAGGAGGGCTCAGGCGGCCTTGGTGACAATCGCCTTGACCCTTGCGTTGAGGCGGGCCTTATAGCGATTTGCGGTGTTCTTGTGCAGAACGCCCTTCTGGACGCTTTTGTCCAGAATCGAAACGGTCGAGCGGTAGGCCGTGGTCAGCGTACTTTTGTCGCCTGCGGCGAGGGCCTCGCGCATGAAACGGAGAGTGCTGCGGAGCTTCGAGCGGTTCGCCCGGTTGACGGCTGTCCGGGTAAGGGTTTGGCGGGCGCGCTTGAGCGATGAAACGTGATTTGCCATGATGCGAGACTCTTTTCTTTTTGCCCGGGATTACCGCCTTCCGCCAGGCAACCAAGAACCAGGCTGGGAAGAAGGCTTAAGCGGGAAAATGGGATGCAGACCGGAAGCTGATGCGCTTCTCCGACTCCTCAAGAGCTGGGTGTTGCAGTGCAGCCACTCCTCTGCAACTCTGATTCTACGAGATTTATGTCAGCGGGTCCAGAGATAGGGCAAAAGAAAAATCTAACCGAAGGTCTCGGAGATTCCTGGCGGCCGCGCCAATCCAACGGACGGCCTCGCCGCTGCGCCCCGGCCGCCGGAGGGATGCAACCGAGTGCGCCCTATGGTTCCGCTTTATGCAGATGCACCTTGACGCGTGAAGCTGCGCAGGGGTACTCTCTGGGGCAAGATCGATACTCTATTGGCAAAGCTAGCCAATCCGGTCGTTCTACAGTGGGCGAGGGGTGTCCTGGCCGCTGTGATCGTCGGTGCGCCAAGGGGCGACGTCGCACAATGCGATATAGAGTCGATGCTATTTCCCTTGCAGTCAGAACCGCGAGAGCGGAAGCTCTCTCCTTGCAATCTCCTGACGGAGGTCAGGCTACTACTTGGTCAAAAAATCCTTGAATCTCACCCCTGGAATTGAGCCGCTGTACGGCACGCGCGACGAGAACCTTCGCCTGATGGAAGATGGTCTGGGCGTACAGATTGATCTCCGCTCGGAGAGCATTCATCTGATGGGGGAGGCTGCGGCGGTAGCCCGAGTCGAGGGAATCTTTCTTGACTTTGAACAGCTTCGGAAACTGGGCGTGCATCCGCATAATGGCGAACTGAACGCCTTACTGAAGATGGTGGTGGCTGATCCGGCCGTGACCTTGCGGGGGCTGGTTGAGTCCGGCAAGCAGCGTGCGATTGGAGCCAAGCGCGCAGTGCAGCCGCGCAGCCCAAACCAGCGGAAATATGTGGAATTCATTGAGTCTCATGACATGGTCTTTGGATTGGGTCCAGCCGGAACAGGCAAAACCTACCTGGCCGTGGCCATGGCGGTCAGCGCACTGCTAACCAAGAAGGTTTCACGGATCATCCTGGTACGGCCGGCGGTGGAGGCCGGTGAGCGGCTGGGCTTCCTGCCCGGGAGCCTTCAGGAAAAGGTGGACCCCTATCTGCGGCCGCTCTACGACGCTCTCTACGATCTGCTGGATCCGGGCAAAGTGGACAAGATGCTGGAGAGCAACGTGATCGAGATTGCGCCGCTTGCGTTCATGCGGGGACGCACCCTTCATGACGCTTTCATCATCATGGATGAGGCGCAGAATACGACCAGCGAACAGATGAAGATGTTCCTGACCCGCATGGGGAACCAGTCCAAAGCGGTGATCACAGGCGATCTCTCTCAATGTGATCTTCCCAACCCCAAGCGAAGCGGGCTGTTGGAAGCCTTGCGCGTCCTGGATGGCGTGGAGGGTATCCGCTTCTGCCATTTCGAGGATGTGGATGTGGTGCGGCACCATCTGGTGCAGCGCATCGTGCGGGCTTATGACGCTTATGATCGGGCCGAGCAACTGCCCTTGGCCGTGGATGGAGTTCCGCTGACCATCGAGGTAGAAGAGCAGCCCAAGCGAGTGCTGCACCCGCAATAATGCTTCCCCGATGTGTGGAGTTCACTGGTCATGCCATGGCACTTCTATCTGCTGGACTTCCTGAGCGGTACGTTGCTGGTCAACGGTGTGCCGCACTTTGTGCAAGGTCTCAGCGGCGTTCCTTTTCCATCCCCCTTCGCCAAACCGCCGGGCGTAGGTGACTCTTCGCCCCTGATCAATGCGCTGTGGGGATTCGGCAACCTGACGGCGGGAGCGCTGCTGCTGCATCACTTCTCTCCGGTGAATCCCTGGGGGTGGATGACGGCGGGCGTCGGCGCCCTGGCAATGTCGGTGCAGCTCTCGATGTACTTTGGCAAGCTGCGGACCGGGCCCAGATGATCCTTGCGCAGGGGAAACGGAAGGCCTGAAGCCGACTTCACCGATGCGCGAGGAACACCCGGCGTTTCGTTGAATGCGATAGCATCGGAGCAAGCATGATCACCCTGGAACCTCGCCGAGTGTCGGCCGCCAAGGATGGCAAGCCAGCGGTTGTCGTAGGCTCCGCGGCATGGAAGGCCCTGGGATTATCCCGGGCCGGATTGAGCCGCTACCTGAGGGTCGCGCAAAAGGCCGCCGGGTTGCAGGGTGAGGTGGATGTTCTGCTGGCCGGAGACCGGACCCTGCGACGTCTCAATCGGGAGTTCCGGGGGAAAGACAAGGCCACCGATGTACTCAGCTTTCCCTGCCTGGCCGAGACTGCCGGAGAACACGCCGGAGATCTGGCCATCTCGTTGGATACAGCGCAGCGGCAGGCCCGGGAACACGGGCATAGGCTGCGAGACGAGGTGCGGGTCCTGCTGCTCCATGGCGTGCTTCATCTTCTGGGGATGGATCATGAGACTGACGGCGGCACAATGGCCTTGCGTGAAAGCCATCTGCGCGCCAGGCTGCGCCTGCCGGATGGTTTGATCGCCAGGTCAAGCCGGGCAACGGCCAAGGCAAAACCGACGCCCTCCAGGGTGCGCCCATGATCACGGGGTATGATCTGCTGGTGTTTCTGCTGCTGAGCCTTCTGGCGCTGGCGGCCTATGTTGACCGGATTTACTTTGAGATGGGTAAGTTTCTCGCCCGGGAGTATACCGAGAACATCGATGCCTGGGAGCGCGGCGTCGAGCCCCGACTGAATCTCAGCCGCCAGTCCTCGGCGATGGCAGCCTCCGTTCTGCGCCAGATTGCCTTGGGCGCCCTGGTGTTTCTGCTGGCAATCCATCTCCAGGGCAAAATCGGAAAAAGCCCGGTGGAGATTGCGCGAACGGTCTTTGAGCTGCTCCTCGCGCTGCTGGTCTTTGACCGCCTGCTGCCGCAGATCTTCTTCACCAAGACTGCCGGTGAGTGGACCGTAAGAATTGCCTGGCTGATTCGTGTGCTTTTCTATCTGGTCATGCCTTTGACCCTGGTCATCGGATTGCTGCTCTCCATCGCCGGCCTGGCCGAAGCAGAGATGGAACACGCGGAGAACCCCGGCGAGGCCATGGATGCTCTGCTCGAAGCGGGTGAAGAGGAGGGTGTGCTCGACGAAGAAGACCGCGAACTGGTGCGCAGCGTGGTCGAGTTTGGCGATAAGGTGGTGCGTGAGGTGATGACCCCGCGGCCGGAGATGTTTGCCGTCTCCGGAAAAACCTCGTTGGAACAGTTCACCGCGGAGGTGAATGCCCATAACTTCTCGCGCGTGCCAGTCTATCGGGACTCGCTGGATCGCATTACCGGTGTTGCCTTCGCCCGCGATCTGCTGGCCGTCAAGGATGCAGACGCCGCCCGCATGACCGTGGCCGAGCTCCAGCGCCCCGCTGTGTTCATTCCGGAGACCAAGAAGGTGAATGAACTGCTGCGCGAGATGC
>JAKART010000152.1 GCA_021819255.1 Acidobacteriota bacterium | reverse complement strand
ACGAGAACCGAGTGACGCTGATTGAACGTGCCACGCTGGGAGTCCTGGCCGGAGAGGCGCACCGGCGCGCCGGCCTTGAGCAGGGAGGCGTAGGCCAGCAACTCGGCCAGCCCATAGTCGACGGGCTTTTTCCCATCTCCCATCTCGGCGCGCTGCTCCAGCAGCTTGGCAACCTTCGGATGAAGGTGAAAGCCCTGCGGGACGGTGGTGAGGGCGGTGGCGAGGGAGGCGATCTCACCGGCCTGCAGGCCGGTGACGGGGTTGTCCTCGGGGCGAAGCGGTCCGCCGTAGTAGGGATCCCAGTAGGGACGGATGTCAAAGAGACGGGGTTTACGGCTGGCTCGCGTGGCGGTTTTTTGCTCCTCCAGAAAGAGGGCGCGGACTTGCGCGGCCTCCGCTGCCGGGTCTATATGGTTCTTCTGGGCGTAAATCTGATAGAGAGGCGGATGATCCTTGATCTTGGCGTAGCGCAGCGGCTGGGTGATGGTGGGGTCGTCTACCTCCGAGTGACCGTGGCGGCGGTAACCGATCAGGTCTACCACGACATCGGAGTGGAAGGTTTGGCGGTACTCCGCAGCCAGCGCCGCGACGCGGACCACGGCCTGGGGATCCTCCGCGTTGACATGGAAGACAGGGATGGGCAGGCGCTTGGCCAGATCAGAGGCGAAGCGGGATGAGTTGGACTCCCCGGGGAGCGCGGTAAAGCCGAGAAGATTGTTGACGATCACCTGGATGGCGCCACCGATGTTATAGCCGTGCAGGGAGGCGAGGTTCAGGGATTCGGCCCAGATGCCCTGGCCGGCAAAGGCGGCATCGCCGTGCAGAATCATGGGCAGAACCTGGTTGCGGGCCTGCAGAAAGTCCGCTGTGGTTCCATCCTTGGCCAGCCGCTCCTGATAAGCGCGGGTGCGGCCCATAATGACCGGGTCGGCGGCCTCCAGGTGGCTGGGATTTGAGGCCAGATGGAGATGAACGGTCTTGCCCAGCGCGGTGAGAAACTCGCCAGTCGCTCCAATGTGGTACTTGACGTCTCCGCCGCCCAGGGTGCTGCGCGGGTCTACGTCTTCGAATTTCGTGAAGATCTCGCGGGAGGCTCGGCCGACGGTGTTGACCATGACGTTGAGGCGGCCGCGATGGCTCATGGCGAAGAGGGAACGGTTGACGCCACCCTCGGCGGCGGTGGTGAAAAGCTGATCCAGGAAGGGGATGAGGACGGTAAGGCCTTCGAGAGAGAAGCGCTTGGTGCCGGGATAGCGCTGCTGGATGACCTGCTCAAAAATGTCCGCGCGGATGAGGCCGGAGAGAATCCGATTGGGTGTGAGGAGGCTTGGGGTGGAGACGGCCGAGCCGCCTTCAAGACGCTCCTGGATCCAGACGCGCCGTTCCAGGGAGGGGATGTGCAGGAACTCGGCGCCAATGGAAGAGCAGTAGATGCGGCGAGCTTCCCGAGTGTCGGTGGACTCTTCCTCGGGAGGTTGGGAGATGGGGAAGGGCTGGGGTGGAAGGAACTGCCCGAGCGGGTCGAGAGAAGCCTGGAGATAGCCCCAGCGGCGAAAGATGTCAAAGGTCGATTCTCGTGAAGTGGAAGGCATGCACTTCTAGAATGGCATGGGAGCGCTTTTCGGGGCGAGTGGGATGGCGTGTGATCCATATCACAGACGGTCCTCCCGCGCCGGCATCAGGATGAAGTTGTCGGAGATTTTGCGATGCACTCGAAGGGAACTCCCGAGGAGGTGCAGGGAGCGTATCCGAGCTTCTATACCTGCACCGGACCGTGCGCTGGATATCGAAGCAGGTTATCTTGTCCTCCGCTCTTGGTCCTGGTGACCTTGGCCAAGGAGAAGGAAGACATTGTTCGCTGCTCGGAGAAAAGGAACAAGACCTGGAGCAGCGATGTGCTGGGAATGATCTTCAGCCGGTGAATTTGCTGTCGGCAGGACGGTGACTACCGGTCGCTGAAGCTCTATTCGGGGCTCTCTTGGGAGAAAGGGTCTCAGGATAGAGAGATTGCCGCTCGAGGTCCCTCTCGAGCGGCAATCGAATTTAATTCAAGCAGAAGCCACCGGCCTCGGGGGTCCATCCAGGGCGCCCGGAAGCATGACCGGGAGGGAGCGGAAGTTGTCGCTCTTGTGACGGAGAGCCGGCATCAGCTTTCGAACTCGTCGATCCAGAGCGCAAGGGCACGCGCCTCGCAGAGGCTGTTGGCGGAGCCTGAGTTCCTGGGCAATCTTCCGCCTGTGAATGGTTGGGCGGCGCTCGCTGTCCTGGCTTCAGGAAGATGTGCGAGACGGCGCGGGATGCGGTCTCTCACAGTAGAGGCCCTCGAGACGATCCGGGTCAACCAGCGTAATGAAGCGGTGGTTGAGGCGGATCAGGCCTTCGCGGCGGAATTGAGCAATCAGACGGCAGACGGTTTCGCGGGAAAGTCCCGACATGCTGCCGAGCTCTTCGTGGGTGACGTGGGCTGGGAAGCTCACGGGGAGATGATCGCGGGAGCGTGTGTCGCCAGACTGGTGCGCCTGGGTCCAATCCAGCAGGGCGCAGGCCAGCTTGCCGGCGGCGGACGTGGACAAGGCGAGACGCCGGGCTGCCAGGACAGCGCAACTGAAGTCGCGCGCCAGCGCTTGCATGGATAACTGGCTGACCTGAGAGTCAGAGTCCATGATGCTGAGGAACTCCTCGCGAGGGATGGACATCACGGTGCAGGGGCCAAGGGCCTGCGCAGTTACGGAGTAGACCGAGCTCCCAAGTACCGCTTCCAGGCCGAGAATTTCCAGGGAGTTGGCGGTGCGGAGGATGAGCAGACGTCCTTCCGAAGAGGAGGTGAGCAGTTTGGCCTGGCCGGTACAGAGAAGAACAACGTGATCGGCGGGATACCCCTCCTGCAGAATGATGTCGTTGGCCGCGAGGGAGATGCACTCACCCATGGTGCGCAAGCGGCGCAGAGCCTGCGGAGAAAACGGGCACAGAGCCTGCGGACGGAGGGTGCAGTTGGCGGTGTTGACGCAGGTACGCCGGAGAATGGCAGACCTCCTTACCCATTTTGGGGACAGCCGGGAACAGCTACGTGCTGAGAGTACAGCCGAATTCCAGGTGGTACGGAGAATCGCTAGCCAGTGATGCGTAAAAGGATGGCATAGAATCGGCGGCTTAAGCAACTTTCACTCTTGTCCAACAGGCGATGAGCCTGAGGGCGGGGCTCTTGTCCAATGCAAGATAAGCCTGACGAGGAGAACTCTCCTTCCAACCGCAGTTTGAACGGTTTGGAGCTATCTTGCGTCCTGGCCTCCGGCAATGCGAAGAGCCGCCGGCTTGGGGAAGCTTTCCAGCAAAAGCCGGGCGGCAAAGACCTTGGTCGCGAGCCTGAGCAGGCGCGCGCCGTGAGTTCCGCGTGGGGTCCGGCAGGTGAAGAGACGGGTTATGGAATATCATTCGATACTAGGGGTTGCATCGTTTCCTGTTCCAGAGTTCTGCTGAATCGTCCACAATAGCTTTGGCCGGGGAATCGCCGTTGATTCTGCTTGCTGCAGGGAGAGAAACGGCAGCGGGCGCGGCCAGAGGAGAGTTCTTCGGATGGGTTTGACGATTCTGCTGGTGGGAGCTGTCTTTGCATCTCTTGCGCTCGGAGTGCTGCTGGCATATGGAATCTGCCTGGCAATCTTCCGGGCTTTTGATGTCCATGTTCAGTCCACCTCGCGGCGTGAACTGGCGGCGGCCGTCAGTGTCAACGCCAACCGTTGATGCATTTTCGTTGCAGATGGAGGGGGCGCCGAGGCTTCGACGGGCGTATCCCCCGATGAAAACGCCCCTGCAAGCCTGATCGGGATCCCCAGCAACATGAAAAGTGCTCCAGAAGTTGGTTCAATGCGACGCCCCGGCAAGGAGCGTGGTCTCACGAGTTCCAGCGCCTGTCTTGGCCAGGGCTGGGTTGGCCAGCGTCTGTCTTCTGTTCCTCTGAGCACTTGATTGCAGGTGCAGGGGCCAAGCTCTCTGGCCGGTGCGGCTGGTCGAACCTGGCGAAGGATTCACGCACACCGAGAGCGTGATGCGTCTGCTATGGCTCAGGGCTGAGGAGATGCGCTGCCGACCGGCTGGCTTGGAGGAGTGGCTGGCGTCTTGCTTGTGGCCGCCGCCTTAGCCGCTTGAGACTGCTCCTGCTGCACCTTGGTGTCCAGCTCTTTCAACTTTGCTTTTTGTTGCGCAGCCCGCGCTTGCTGCATCTGCAGAAGCTCATGCTCGACCATCTCAGGAGTCAAAACCCGGGTGGGCGCGGCGCCGGCTCCAGCCGTGGTTGCAGGCTGTGGCTGGGACTGCGGCGCCGGCGCCGGGGCATTCTTCAGCGGTGTGGCGGAGGCGCTCTTCGGAGTTGCGCCGGGCCCCGCGGTGGGCATGGCGCGAGACAGGAAAGAGGGTACGGGGGGCTTCGCCATGCCACCGCCGGGCGAGCTGGCGGTGGCCGGGGAACCCGCGCCCGGCTTCGCTGGTGGAGGCACCGGCGACTCCGCATCCTTGCTCTCATCGTACATGGCATAGGCCGGAGAGGTCGGGCTGGGGAGTTCGGGCCCTCCGTTGTCGGGAGTCAAGATGAGCTGAGGCGGATGGTGGGCGTCGCCCGCCAGGATCATTACATTCGCTCCCGCGCCGTCCAGCAGCGTGCTCAGCACATTGGAGATGGAGGCCGGACCGTAGTCCCCGAAGACCCGCTGTTCCTGAACTCCCCCCGTGATCTGGAGACCGGTCTGCTGGGAGATAGTGCGCAGAATCTGGTTGAGGCTGGAGTTTTGAGCCCTCACTTGGAGCTGGCCGTTGGCATAGAGAACCTGGGCCCGATGCGGCAATTGCGCGGCGGAGCCGGTAGCCGGAGCCGAGCTGGCCGGGGGGGGCGGGACGAGGCCGGCGGTTGGTGGGTTTGCCGGCAAAGCTTGCGCGCGCATGGGGACCGATCCCCCGGTCCAGGCCAGCATCGGCACCAGCCAGCCGGCGATCACAGGAGCCAGCAGACGATGAGAACGGATTGGCGCCACCCTCCTTTTGGGACGCCGCCGTGGATGGGAAGTTAGCTTCACAGGATCAGGATAGCCTCAAACTCACACTTATGATCGTTTCCGCGGGGATGAGCGGCAGACCGGCTCCGGCTCCGGCTCCGGCCCCGGCTCCGGCACCGGCCCCGGCTCCGGCTCCGGCTCCGGCACCGGCCCCGGCTCCGGCTCCGGCGCCGGCTCCGGCACCGGCCCCGGCTCCGGCTCCGGCGCCGGCTCCGGCACCGGCTCCGGCACCGGCGTCTCCCCCCTGTGGAGACCCATTGACTCCCTGGGACCTGGCCCGGCCCGCGGTGTTACCCGGCAGGATGGGGTGATTTGGGCTTCATCACGATGGACTTGCTTGCCCGGTCTTCGTAAGCTGGACAGGACTGGTGTTAGGGTGTTCGCATAGGTTGTTGCAAGGCTTCCAAGCAGAAGGTTTCCGTACAGGGGTGAGCCAGTGAGCGAAGGGAAGAGAGTCTGGCGTATAGGGGCCGGAATGCTGCCGGGCGCGTTCCTGATGGCGGCGATGACGGCGTGTCCAAGCGGCTTCCATGCTCAGACATGTACGACTCAGGCCAAGATGCCCCCGCAGCTCCGTAGCAGCCTGAGTGAGGCGGCCAGCGAATTTGCAGAGGCGGTGCAGAGGGACGATGTTGCCCAGGTGCAGGCGAAGACGATCGCTGAGTTTGCCGGCGGCCCGGCCTTCGCTCCAACTGCCAACCTGGTGCGGGAGACCTCTTCCAGACTGCAAGGGGAAGCTCTGGAGGTGACGCAGGTCTACGAACTCGACTCCAATCTGGCAGCTTCCAAGTCAGCCACCGTCACCAACTTCAATTGCCCACTGGCGGCAACCACCTCGGAGGTGGACTTTTCGATTCCAGACCTTCCCCCGGGGATCTATGGATTTGCCATGGTGGAGGCCAGGGGGGATCGTCCCTGGCTGCTTTCCTTCCTGTTTCAGCAGGATAACGGGCAGTGGGATCTGGCTGGCTTTTATCCTCGAGCACGGCTTGCAGGTGGCCACGGGGGGCTGTGGTACTGGCGGTCAGCGCGCAAATATGCCAACGCGGATGAGCTTTGGTTGGCATGGCTCTTCTATGGGGAGGCTGATGCCCTGTTGCGGCCGGCGAACTTTGTCACCAGCACCAACCTGGACCGTCTGCGTTCGGAGCAGTGGTCAGCCGCGCCACCGGATCTGATTGGCGGGGTCAGCCCGGATCATCCCCTGGTGTTGAAGGACAGTGGGGCCCAGGGAGTATCTGCAA
>JAKART010000151.1 GCA_021819255.1 Acidobacteriota bacterium | reverse complement strand
ATCTGCATGCCCTGCGTGAGACTGAAGGAGTATGACAAGCAAGAAGCTTCGCGTAGGTGTGCTCTTTGGGGGCCGCAGCGGCGAGCATGAGATCTCGCTGCGCTCGGCGCGTTCCATTCTGCAGGCGATCGATCGCCGCAAGTATGAGGTGGTGGAACTGGGAATCACCCGGGAGGGCCGTTGGCTCTCCGGCCAACCGGCGCGGGCTATGCTGACGGCGGAGGCGGCCGAGCCGGGCACTGCCAGGCGTGACCCCAGAGGCAGAGCCGCGGGTGGAGCCGCCGCCACAACGGCGGCCGGGATTTCCATCGCCGCCGCGGCCGGTGAGCCGGCGGCGGGCACCGGGCTGGATGTGGTGTTTCCGGTGCTGCATGGAACCTTTGGCGAAGACGGCACCGTGCAGGGGCTGTTCGAGCTGGCCGACGTAGCCTACGTCGGCTCCGGCGTGCTGGGCTCAGCGGCGGCCATGGACAAGGACGCGATGAAGCGGCTGTTTGCCGCAGCCGGCCTGCCGATGACGCCGCATGTGACGATTCTGCGCAGTGCGTGGCGTGCCGATCCCGGGCGAGCCATGCGCAGGATCGATAAGGAGCTGCGCTATCCGCTGTTTGTGAAGCCGGCCAACCTGGGCAGCTCGGTGGGGATCAGCAAGGTGAAGACGCGCGCGGAGATCTCCGCGGCAATGGAGCTGGCGGCGAACTTTGACCGGAAGATCGTGATCGAGCAGGGAGTGGGCGGACCCGGCGTGAAGCCGCGCGAGCTGGAGGTGGCCGTGCTGGGCAACGACGCTCCGGAGGCCAGCGTGGTGGGCGAAATCATCCCGGCCAGGGAGTTCTACGACTATGAAGCGAAATATGAGCTGAGTGGGCCGGATGAGAGCCGATGCCTGATCCCCGCCCGGCTGACGGCGGCGCAGACAAACAAGATCCGGGCCATGGCGGTGGCAGCCTTCCAGGCCTGCGAGTGCTCCGGACTGGCGCGGGTGGACTTCCTGATGGCTCCGGCGAGCCAAGGCCGGCCTGCGGAGATTTTGCTCAATGAGGTGAACACGCTGCCGGGTTTTACCTCCATCAGCATGTATCCCAAGCTGTGGATCGCCAGTGGCGTACCTTACCTGAAGCTGATCGACCGGCTGATCGAGCTGGCCATGGAGCGCCACAAGGAGCGGGCCGAGACGCGCTTCTCGCGCTGACGGCTCCGGCCCTGTGCGGATGGCGGATGACTCGGTGCGGTTGGGGAGACGCTCTCGCCGGCCTGTCGAAGGCGCGCCGTGCGGGCAACGCCGGATGACCCTGTCCGGCCATCCCGCTCGCCGCAGCTTACGATAGACAAGAGATGCAATACGAGGGAAGCGGCGCCAGATGAGCAGTGTGAAGGCTGCGGTTAGCTTGATGGAGATCCGCGCGGCGCAGGAGCGCCTGGCGGGCTCTGTGTACCGCACACCCTGCGCGCGCTCCGAGATGCTCTCACGGACGGCCGGGCTGAACGTCTTTCTGAAGCTCGAGAACCTGCAGATGACGGGCAGCTTCAAGGAGCGGGGCGCCCTGAACAAGATCGCCACGCTCTCCCCGGAGCAGGCCGCGCGCGGCGTGGCAGCGGCCAGCGCGGGCAACCATGCGCAGGGCGTGGCTTATCATGCCGCGCGGCGCGGCATCCGGGCGGTGATTGTGATGCCGTTGACCACGCCGCTGGTGAAGGTGACCGCAACCCGCGGCTTTGGGGCCGAGGTGGTGCTGCACGGCGGCAACTATGATGAGGCCTGCGCGGAAGCCACTCGCCGGTGCGCGGCTGAAGGGATAACCTTCATCCATCCCTTCGATGACCCCCTGGTGATCGCCGGGCAGGGGACGATCGGCCTGGAGCTGCTCGACCAAGTGGAAGGGTTGGAAGCCGTTGTGGTTCCGGTGGGCGGCGGCGGGTTGATCGCCGGCATGGGTTGTGCCGTGAAGCAGGCGCGCGCGGCCAGTGGCCGCCCGCCGGTGCGTGTGGTGGGCGTGCAGACCGCGCGGCTGGCTTCGATGCAGCGAGCGTTGGCGGAGCATCAACCGGTGACGCTGGAGGCGGCAACGACCATCGCCGACGGCATTGCCGTGCGCCGCGCGGGTGAGATCACCCTCCCTCTGGTGGAGCAGTACGTGGATGAGATAGTCACCGTGGATGAGGATGAGATCGCCAGCGCGATTCTGACCCTGCTGGAGCGGGAGAAGACGCTGGCTGAGGGCGCGGGGGCGGCGGCGCTGGCGGCGGTGCTGCAGCGCCGCGCTGGGCTGCCCCAGGGCGCGCGGACCGCGGTGCTGGTGGGCGGCGGCAACATCGACGTCACTCTGTTGAGCCGCATCATCGAACGCGGTCTGGTGCAGGATGGCCGCCTGATTCGCCTGCGCATTCATCTGCTGGACAGGCCGGGAGCGCTGAAGGAGTTGACCACCCTGATCGCCGCACACCGCGCCAACATTGTGGATACGCTGTATAACCGCGCCTACTATGGAGTGAACCTGGGCGATACGGCGATCGATATCACCATGGAGACGCGCGGTCCGGAGCAGGTGCAGGAGTTGCTGACCGCGATGGACCAGGCCGGCTACCACTACAGCCGCGTGTTGTAAGGCAGCCAGCCCCTTGCCGTACCCGTTCGGACGGGTTCCGGGGCCGGCGGGACGCCGCGCGACGGGACGCGGACACGGCCCAAGTCTCAACGGATCAAGAAGATCCAACGGAGATCCAACGGAGCATCCGATTGGCTATTTGGCGCGGCAGTTGGGCCCTGTTAAGCTGGCGGTGGAGGTGCTGCCGTGCAGAGATCTTGGGCCGCGATTCTGGTAGTGGTTGTTGCGTTGGGAGTGGGGTGTGGGAGTGCAAGGGCGCAGACGGGTCTCTACGCCATGTTCAGCGGCGGCTTTGTGGGGTCGTCCGTGGCGCCTAACGCCACGCAACCCAGCTACTCTCAGTTTGGCGGGACGTTTGGTCTGTACAGCACGCTGCTGCCGCTGGGGCCGTTGCGACTGGGGATGGATGGGCGCTATACCATCGAGTCCTCCGGTGGCAGCACTCCCTATGGCAACCAGCTTCAGAGCGGCCTGTTCGGTCCGCGGCTGGCCTTTTTCAGCCATTTGATTCCGTTCAGCCCCTATGTCCAGCTCGAGATCGGCGGCGCCAGTACCAACTATGGACGCTTCCCGTCTCGCTCTACCAGTTTTGCCTACCAGGCGCAGTTTGGCCTGGATGACACGATCTTCCCCCACCTCGACGCTCGAGTTGAGTACGGCATCGGCACCATCGGATCCGACATCGGCGGCCGCGAGGGGTTGCAGCAGATCAGCGGCGGTCTCGTCTTCAGGTTCTTCTAGTGTGGTCCGCCATAAATAGAGTTGTTTATGCTCAACGGGTCATCTCATACGATGAGGTGACTCATTATGCGTGTAGCGCCAGCAATTGAATTGGTCCCCGCAGTCCGGATGGAGTTGGAGAAGCTGTCGCGCCGACGTACGACTCCGGTGCGGGTGGTGCAGCGCAGCCGGATCGTTCTGCTGGCCGCCGATGGGATGCAGAACAAGGAGATTGCACAGCATTTGTCAGTTGCGCCGCGCATGGTAGCGCTTTGGCGCGGCCGGTTCATCGACCTGGGCATCGAGGGGCTGATGAAGGACGCTCCCCGGCCAGGACGGACGCCGGAGATTTCGTCCCGCATCGTCGCTGAGGTCGTTGCCAGAACAACGCAATCGAAGCCCGCTGGAGCGACCCACTGGTCGCGCAGCCGGATGGCCCGGGAGATGGGCATCTCCGAGTCCAGCGTGGGCCGCATCTGGCGGGCGCACGGGCTGAAACCGCATAGCATCGACACTTTTAAGGTCAGCAACGATCCCCATTTTGCCGAGAAGTTGGAGGCCATTGTCGGTCTGTATCTCAATCCCCCCGAGCATGCGCTGGTACTTTCGGTCGATGAGAAGAGCCAGATTCAGGCGCTCGACCGCACTCAACCTGGTCTGCCGTTGAAGAAGGGCCGCGGCCAGACCATGACGCACGATTACAAGCGCAACGGCGCCACCACCCTGTTCGCCGCCCTCGATACGGCCAGCGGAGAAGTCTACGGCCTGTGCCAACAGCGCCATCGCCATCAGGAATGGCTGCGCTTCCTGCGCATGATCGACCAGACCGTGGACGCCGACAAGCAGGTTTACCTGATCTGCGACAACTATGCCACCCAGAAGCATCCTCGCGTCGAGCGCTGGCTGGCCTGGCACAAGCGTTTCCATGTGCGCTTCACGCCTACCTCGGCCTCGTGGCTCAACATGGTCGAACGCTTCTTCCGCGATCTAACCGCGAACCAGATCCGGCGCGGTGTCTTCCAGGACCTCGAACAACTCATCACCGCCATCGGCGACTGCATCGACCGACACAACGAATGCCCAAAGCCCTTCATCTGGACGGCAAAGGCGTCAGGCATCTTGGAAAAGGTTACCCGCGCTCGCGCCGCACTTCATAAATGACCATCTGTGTGGCGGACTACACTAGTATCAGTTGGATCAAGGTTGCGTGCCAAGCACAGGTGTAGGAAAGCCGTGAAGGATGCTTGCTCGGACGGGTTCATGTGGTTCGCGGAGGTTTTGCGATGGGATCAGGATCCAGGAATGGTGCGGCGGGGAGCCGCAGCACAGATGCGGGGCTGCTGTTCCTGCGCGTGGTGGCGGGCGCCTGCCTGCTGCTGAAACATGGGCTGGAGAAGCCCGAGCACTTCTCCGCCATGGCGCGGCACTTTCCCAATCCTCTGCACATCGGGCCGGTGCCCAGCCTGCTGTTTGCGCTGGTCTCTGACTTCATCTGCAGCGCGCTGATCGTCCTGGGTCTGGGCACGCGCTGGGCGGCCGCAGTAGCCTTCTTCAACATCTTTGTGGCCTGGGCGTTCGTCCACCACTTCCTGTTCTTTGGCCGCGGCGCGGACCATGGAGAGTTGATCGTGCTCTATCTGGCCGCTTTCGGATGCCTGGTGCTGAGCGGCGCCGGACGCTACAGCATGGATGCGATGCGGCGCGGTTAACGCGCTGGCCAAGCACAGCCGCAAACAGAGGGGCGGCGGCTCCTGATGCAGCCGCCGCCGTCTTCCTGCTTGGGTTTGCCGCGCGCTTCAGATGGAGTGCGAGAGGACGCGGTTGAGCCGCTGCACAAAGGCCGAGGGGTCGGGCAGAGGGACTCCCTCCAGCAGCAGCGCCTGGTCAAAGAGCATGGAGGCGGCGTCCTGGGTGAGGCTGTCCTCGCTGCGGGCCAGCAGCTTCTGCACGATCTCGTGGTGAGGGTTGATCTCCAGCGTGGGCCGGGGAGCGGGGATATCCTTCTGGCCCATGGCGCGCAGCATCTGCTGCATCTGCAGCGAAGGCTCCTCTTCATCAAAGACGATGCAGGAGGGGCTGTCGGCCAGGCGCGCCGAAGGGCGAATATCCTTGACGCGGTCGCCGAGAGCTGTTTTGAGGCGCTCCAGCAAGGGCTTCAGCCGCTCCGTCTCTTCGGCCTCCGAGGCGTTCTCTTCCTTGAGGTCGTCGCCGGTGGAGGCCTTGTTGACCGCTTTGAGATCGACGCCGTCGTACTTGTCTACCCCGGAGAAGACGATCTCGTCCACTTCGTCGTCCAGGATCAAGACCTCGATCTCCTTCTTCTTGTAAATCTCCAGCAGGGGCGAGGTGCGCAGCAGGGCCTCGGCTCCGCCGGTGATGTAGTAGATGCCCTTCTGCCCGGCGGCCATGCGGGTTTTCACCTCGGCCAGGCTGGTGAGCCCCTCCACTTTGGTGCTCTTGAAGCGAATCAGGTCCAGCAGGGCCTCACGGTTGGCGTAGTCGCTGTAAAGACCCTCCTTGAGCAGGCGGTTGTACTGCGCGACAAACTCCAGGTACTTCTCCGGCTGGTTGGCGGCAATGGACTTCAGCTCCGAGAGAATCTTCTTGACGCTGGCGGTGCGGATGCTGGCCAGCACGCGATTCTGCTGCAGAATCTCCCGGCTGACGTTGAGGGGAAGGTCCTCGCTGTCAATGATGCCGCGCACAAAGCGCAGGTACTGGGGCAACAGCTCGCGAGCGTCATCCATGATGAAGACGCGCTTGACGTAAAGCTTGACCCCGACCTTGTAGTCCGAGTGGAACAGATCCAGGGGCGCTTTGGCGGGAATGTAGAAGAGCGTGGTGTAGTCCAGATTGCCTTCAGCCCGAGTGTGGAACCAGAAGAGCGGATCCTGGAAGTCGCCGGAGATGGACTTGTACATCTCCTTGTAGTCGTCGTCGCTGAGTTCCGATTTGGGACGGCGCCAGAG
>JAKART010000150.1 GCA_021819255.1 Acidobacteriota bacterium | reverse complement strand
CTCCCTACAAATACCCCCAACTGATCCACCGATTCGACCAGACCGAGCCTCTGCAGTTCAAACAGGGACTCGCGAACCGTACCCTGTGCTACTCCCAGCTCCCGAGCCAGACTCTGCTGGCTGAGACGCTCCCCGGGTTTCGATTCTCCGGACAGAATCCGGCGCTGGATCTCTTGACGAACGTGATGACGTGCTACACGTGCAGGCATTTGGGTCTCCCTTTCCATTCGGCTGATTTCGGACCTGCGCAATCAAGAGAAGCCAGGCTCTGATCCGGGAAGGTTGTTCACTCCACCAGGACGCCACCCGGTCCTTTGTGTAACTCTGTTTTGCGTAACTCCGTTTGCCACTCCATGATTCAGATGCGTCTTGCTGGTTGCTGCGGTCCATCTCCCCATCAGTTTCTGCTCATAAACTATCACAATCGATAATGGCGATCATCCTGATGAATGCGCTGTTCTCCCATCACTGCCACCATGAAATCCCCAGTAGTCTGGCTAGCCGGCGCAAGGTTTCGCGATGGGTTCCAAAGGAGACCAGCACATGATGCGGCAAACCCGCATGCAGCAAACGATCAAACCACGAGGGGACATCGACCTCCCGGATGTGAACCAGGGCGGTATTGCCGGTAAGCTTGCGGCGTGGCTCCATCGTACGGCCTGCCAAGGCTGTCAGATGGTAGCGGTTGTCGCAGCGCCACAGCCGAAACATCGTTACAGGCTCGTTCGTCCGGATGCGGCCATCGACCACCAGCGGCTTGACGATATTGAAGTGGGGCGCCAGCGCGGGAGCCGCATCGCACCCCGGCCCGTCGCACATATCCATGGGAGCCATACCCGGGTGCCAGAAGAAGATCGACTCCCGGTCGTGCTCCAGCCAGTCGGTAAGAAATCCGGGACCCGCTCCAATCAAAAGGCTGATCAAACTGCTGAGAGCCCCATCCACATCGCCTTCGATCGCTACAGCGCGCCCCTCTGTGCTGAGCCGCGAAACGGCCAGATACGGCCACTGCCCAAGCAGGTTCGGCAGCTCGGGCCAGCATTGGATGGCCAAGGCGTCAAGCCTCTCCTCTTCCATTAGATCTCGCATGGCCAGGTAGTAGCGCGAGTTCATCGCCAGATCCTCTGCCACCACGCCGCGCAGAGGCAGCTTCATCTCCTGCACCTTCTGGACATCGCGAAGAACCGCTTGCTCCGGTAGCTCTCGGACGCGCTCAATAAACTGCGGCAGGCTGAGCGGACAAAGCTGGGCGCCAATCGCTTGACGCAGCAGAAACGGCTCTACCGCCAGATCGATGAAACCCGGAACGTGCGTCCCCACCAGACCGACACGGCTACGGCGGAGGCGGAAGGCAGCGCGCGCCAGCATGACCGCCCTTGCCAGATCCTCACGCACAGCGCCGTCATCGGGATCACCGTAAACGAACTCAAAAGGATGTCCTGCCTGCCGCAGAGAAGACGCCCAGAGATGCTGCCCCACCAAAGAACAGGAGCTCACCTTCCCATCGCCAGGCCGCTCCGGCGTCGCCCAAAGAATCACCGGATCCGGCCACCGCTGGGCCAGCGTAAGAGCCAGTTGTCCATGGGCAATCGAGGGCTGCAGCAGCAGAAGCGCCTCACATCCGGCCCGCTGAACCTCCTCCAAAGCGGCAACGGTCGTCATCTCGTCCACTACAGGCTTCTCAATCCGCGTCAAGAAGTAGCCCAGATGCTCCAAGATGTCCAGGCAGCGTGCCGTCATCATCTGATTCCACTCCTGGTCAAACCCAGGGCGCTTGCGGCCCACAGAGATGACCCCTAGACGGATGAACTTTCGATCTTCAAGATTGGATGACATGTTTCCTCTCTTCTTCGGAAGCGGGCTTCCGAGAGCTGGGCGGATAATCCGGCAATGTGATCTCAGGATGGGAGTCCAACTGTCCGATTAACGGCCGGATGTACTGGAAATATGGCTCCCCAAGCGGAACGTCGCCATCCCGAATCCACTCCTCAGGGATTGGACGCTCGATGCCCGCAACCTCGATCAGCGGAACGAGATCGTATCTTCTGGTCTCAGTGCCCTGCAGCGGCCGCAGCGATACCATCCGTTCGGAGTCTCCGGCAAGCACAGCTTGCACTCCCGCTCGGCCTACCAGCTCCGCATCCGCACGATCCTGGCTCGCAACATGTTGCATCGACGATCGCCCCAGCAGGCCGGGCTTTTCACTCCGGCAGCGTAACTTGAGAAGCTGGGCCACCCGATCGGCCAGGTACTGCGCGACTCCCCCCGTAATGGATCGCTTCAGCGCGTCGGCCTGAGCCGGATCCTCTACCTCATAGACCATGCGACCCCGCGCATCGCGAAGACCTTCCGCGGCTACAACCACACACCACCCGCGCCGCGTGACGCAGCCGTCCACGCGCGCCAAAAAGCGATCCAGCACGAAAGGCCTTTCCGGCAGAAGAACGATATGCGGGGCTTCGTCCTCATCTTGCTTGGTGGCTGCAGCCGCAGCCGCCAGCCATCCTACGCTGCGTCCCATCGTCTCAAGGATTGAGACGGGTTGCGGCATGGAGCGCACGTCCGCCGCAAGGTCGCAGGTCGCCTGGGCGATGTATCGGGCTGCGCTTGCATAACCCGGGGAGCGGTCCGTCCTCTCCAGATCATTGTCCACCGTCTTCGGCACGCCGACAATCCGAATCACTCGACCTGCCTTCCGGGCGCAATCGGCGAGCAGACCTGCGGCATGCATGGTTCCATTCCCTCCGATCACCAGAACGTCACTCACCCGCAGGCGTTCCAGGTGCCGTACGATCGCTGGAAGATCCTCTGCCTTCAACGGATAGCGAGATGCACCCAGGGTTGCTCCAGGCGAGCTTCGCAGGACGCGAAGATCTTGTAGGGAAAGACCGGTCAAGTCAGCCACTTGCCCCTGAACCAGTCCTCTCATAGCCGAGCGGGCACCCAGGATTCGCCGGAAGGCCCCTGATCCACGCGCTTCTTCCACAATGGATGCCAGTGTGGCATTCAGTACCGGCGTGGGCCCGCCTGCCTGCACTACCAAGATGTTGCGCTCCGCCATGTGGGCTTTGCCTCCGCTGCGCTAAAGGCCGCTGATGTTATCTTTGAAGAGCCGAAGAAAGTTGAAGCAGCATCACTCCGCAAGGCTATGATCGATTATTATCGATTGTCAAGCCCACAGTGCGCTGGCCCGAGATCGTCGAACTCGCCACTGATGCTTCCGTTGCCGCACCTTACGCCCATTCTTCCCCGCCTTGCCTGGCTCCCGCAGAACAGAACAACCTCTGCCAACCGGACGGGTCCAGAGTTCACTCCTGGCTCGACTGAGACGACCTGCGGCTTGCGGGGAATTGCTACGGCCGCGCACTGCGGTCTTCGCAGGAACTCGACCTGGCGACCCCTCCAACACCACACCACTGGCCATAGATGGGCTCCTCCGGCGAGATCTGTTCTCAGCCTATGGCCCGGCAGAAGCGGGACCTCCCCTGTGAAGCAGGAACGTAAAGGGACGTGAACGCCGCAAAGCCATTTCACACCTCCACCCTTGCGCCAGCCAAGGCAAGATGACTTCGCGATCTCTGGCTTACGGAGCACCGGCGACCAGGGTACCGCCAACTCCACAACCACAGGATTGCCGAATCACCAGACGGGCCTGTAAGACAATCCGCCGGGAAGGCAGGGCGTGATCACCCTTCAGGCGCTCAAAGAGCAGCCGCGCACTCTCCCTGCCCAGAGAGTCAGAAGGCTGCTGCACAACCGACAGTCCCGGCGTCAGCATCTCGCCCAGATCGAAATCGTCAAAGGAAATCAACGCGATATCACGGCCAGCGGAGATCCCCAGATCGCGAAGGCCTCGCAAAACATGCTGCGTGGTAACCCAATTCAAGGAAAAGATGGCCTCCGCTGCTTCTCCTCGCAACACCTCCTCCTCCAGCCATTTTGCGGTCAACAAACTTTCATGCTTGACGAAGCACTCTCTCGCCTCGAAGCCCGATTGAGCCATGCTCCTGCGATAACCCGCTACGCGCTCTTTCGAAGTGTAAAGATAGGGACGCGTACCGACCGCGACAATCCTTCGATACCCGTGCGCAATCATATGCCTGGTCGCCTCGGAGGCGCTTTGGCGGTTGGTGATGATGACGGAGTCAAAGGCAGTGCCGCGGACAAGTTGGTCGAACGTCACTGTGGGGATGTTCGCCGGCAACAGATGACTTGACAGTCTTGGACCGCTGCTCGCCGGGGCAATGATCAAGCCGTCAATTCTGCGCCGTACGAGACTTTCAATCTCAGCGCTCTCTACCTCCGGCTGGCCTTCTGAGCTTGTGATGATGAGGACATAGCCGTTGGCGCGTGCGACCTGCTGAACGGCTTTGATCACCTCGATCACAAATGGATTTGCAAGGTTGGCGACAATAATACCGATTGTGCCTGATTTACGCGTCATCAGGCTCCGAGCCAGCTCATTCGGGCGGTAGCCTAGCCGCGCCATAACGGCCTGGACTTTGCTTACCTTTTCCTGGCGGACATTCGATGCCCCATTCAGGACGCGCGAGGCGGTTTTGAGAGAGACTCGCGCCGCACGGGCAACATCTGCCAGGGTGGGCGCCCGCTTGTTCCGTATAGGCATCTCGTTCTTACCCATCTCCCAGCTTGCCACACCCCCGCCCAGCGTCCATGCTGCGCTTGTTTCAAATCCGGCTGCCGGAGCAAAGCCTTTTGTCCGTCAACAGGCTAGCACAATCAAGATCAACGCCATCGCAAACGATCTTCGTCCGAAGAACCACCTGACTCCTGTCAGACTGAAACGCTTCTTTGCGGGCTTGCAGGCGCCCTGTGGCGCGCCCACCAACGGAACGAAAGTCAGCGCGGAAAGCTTTGGAAGTTGCATCTTGACAAACGCAACGCTGGCTGCATAGCATTTTGTCGAATTCGTGACAGCGCTGTCAATCGTACGTGACGGACAGGGCGTCTCTCTCGCGGAGAAGAAACGAGGACGGTAAGTTTTCACAACTGCCTCCTCAGCGCAAGACCATTTTGACCAATTCGCGCAAACCGGGCGGCCTTGCGGGACGACCATCCTTGGCCCGGGAAGGCTGGCGATCTGTGAATACCCGAGGATTCCCCCTGAGGATTCTCCTTCAAAGTTCTCAGGGATCTGTAAGAGAAATCTCCATGCCGGGCAAGATCGGCAGGGGGCGGCAGGAGGAACACAATGAGCCATGGAAAAGCCCAACACTCAGCGTTTCGGCCAATGGCTGGAAGCCGATGCTGGCAACCTCATCTCCTTCATCTTGCAGTACTTGTACTGACGCTGCCACTGGTAACGCCAGTCTATGGGCAGGAGTTTCGCGCTACGATTACCGGCGAGGTGCAAGATCCATCAGGCGCCGTCATTCAGAACGCGAAGGTCACGGCGGTCAATGTCGACACCAAGGTCTCCGCCTCGGCAAAAACAGATACCCGGGGCGTCTATTCGCTGCTTTATCTGCTGCCGGGAACCTATACCGTTACAGCCACGGCGCCGCGCTTTCAAACCGAAGTGTACAACCGCGTCCGTCTGGATTCAGCCCAACAATTGGGCCTCAACCTGACCCTGAAGCCTGGCAGCGTCTCTCAGCAGGTGGTGGTGACAGAAGGATCTGTTGAACTGGATACCGTCTCTGCCAGCACCGGGGGCGTACTGGACCAATTGAAGGTGGAAAACATGCCAACCGTCGGCCTGATGGTCTGGGATGACGTGGTTTTGACCCAGGGAATCAGCTACTCCAATAATGGAGGGCTGTTCAACCTCACCCTGCGGAACAACTCCGACAGCTATGCGGCGGCCGGAGCACAGACCGACGAAAACGCCTTTTTTGTCAACGGAGTTCCTGTAAGCGATCAAGGAAGCTGGTACATCACTCCCAACATGGCGTCGGTGCAACAGATGCAATCCAGCGTCATGCCCTACGATGCACAATATGGGAGGACCGGGGGCGCTGTATTCAACGCCAACGTCAAGGACGGAACCAACGAGTACCATGGAGCGGTTTACGACTACTACGGCAACTCGGCCTTGAATGCGAATACCTGGGAGAACAACCTGACTGGAATTCGCAAACCCATTAACACCCGTGACACATGGGGCGCCCAGACCGGCGGACCGATCCGCAAAGACAAGACTTTCTTCTTTGGCTCCTACGAGCAATTCGACCAGCATGAGCCGATGGACGTGACGTCTACCGTGCCGACTGCAGCAGAGGCCGGCGGAGACTTCACCGGGAGCGGTTACACCATCTACGATCCCAATTCAGATCG
>JAKART010000149.1 GCA_021819255.1 Acidobacteriota bacterium | reverse complement strand
CGATCTCAGGGACATTGGGCAGACAAGAGAGAAGCACAGCATGCATGGCAGAAGTTTCGGCAGGACAAGGGTCTTCGGCGGCATTCGGGATGTCTCCAATCGTTTCCACTGGGAAGGAACGCAGAGAGGCAAAGTTTACACGATTTGCGATGCAATTTACCTCCGCAGACACACAGGCTCAGCCCTGCTTTCACCCTGTCCGGGTGACGCCCCACCTGCCTTCCGTTGCAGGCTTAAAGCTCAAGATTAGGGTGACGAAACGCCTGCTTCCCTACCGCGGACCGCAGCCTTTTCCGTGCAGGCATCTCCCGATGCTCAAACTCAACGGGCGCTTTCGTCCGTGAAAACGCTTCAGCAAGCCCGGCTCGAATGACCGAACAGCACGGGAAAAGCTATGGAGTCCAGAAACAGAGGCCGTTGCTCGGCCTCTGCGGAGGCAATTCAGTCGGCGACCATGGACTCGCCGGGCAGGATGGGGCGAGTCCGTGGGAACAGTCCTCGCCAGGCAGCCAGGCCCGCCAGAGCAAGCACTGCGACATAAGCTGCAAGCTTCACTTGATCAGCGCTGTGGGTGCGCGGCAACAGTTTCCACAGCAACAGCAGGACCGTTTGAGCCAAGGTGACGGCCCAGACCGAGCCGTAAAAGTATCGCCGCTCCGTCCCCTCCCCTCGGGTCGAAGGTCGCACCCGGGGCAGCTTGCCCGTGGCGCCAAGAAGAAGAATCAGCAGGCTGAGCGGGGTATAACCGTAGTCATAGATCTGCTTCAGATGCCAGACTCCGCTTATCACCGCCACCAGAAGGCCGCTCAGGTTAAGCAGAGCAAAGCTGAGCACCGCATTCCAGGCAAAGGTGTAGCAGACTCGGCGGTACAGAGGGTTGGGCTTATCTTCGTCGAAGCGCAAGATGTAAGGTCTCGGCTCGGCCCCGGGCAGGCTTCCACGGATCGCAGCAATGCCGGTGGCCACCATCACCACCGCCAGCCAGAGCAGATTGCCAGGATGAATACCTTTGGCAAACAAACTGAACGTCAGCGGACCAGCGGCAAGGAAGAACACCCAGATCCAAAGAGGCCAGTGCGCGGCGCGGTAAAGGCGCGTATTGCTGCTGCGCAACTTGCGCTCCTGGGCCAGTTCTACTCGACCGGTATAGGGCATAAATCGAGTCTCGCAGAGGCTATCCGATGGCGTCAACCAAGCCATGGGAGCCACGCCATGGGAGCTTCAGCCAGACCGGCAGTTGAGATTTCGACCTCGAACCCGCAAAGGCAGGCTCCCCGTCCTGAGAAAAATCTCCGCCGACACGTTGCAGGAAGCCGCTGCCTTCAGCCGGGACGCGCCAGGAAAAAATCGAACACCTTCGGCAGCCACGGGTATCCACGCTGTCCGGCGTGAGGTCAGCCTCGGGCTCCGGGACACGCTGCTAAAAGATCTCTGTCGAAGGCTGCGTGCGAGAGACGCTGGGCGATGGGCGCACGCAGGCTGGGCGCAGTGGCCTGCCGCAGAACTTCCACCTGGAGCCGCGTTATCATAAGGTTCTAGTTGCTCAGGAGGCAAAAGATGCGAATCGGCATGTTGACAGGCGGAGGGGATTGCCCGGGATTGAACGCGGTGATTCGGGCAGTGGTGCGCAAGGGCATCTCCCACTACGGGGATGAATTTGTAGGATTCCTGGAGGGATGGCGAGGCGTGATCGAGGACCACACGATGCCGCTGGACCTGCACACCACCAGCGGAATTCTGCACCGCGGAGGAACCATTCTGCGCTCCTCGCGAACCAACGTGAAGAAGATTCCAGGCGGTTTCGAAAGCTGCCTGGCCACGATTCAACGGCACAAACTGGATGCGCTGGTCGCCATGGGCGGGGATGATACGCAGTCGATCTCCGTGGAGTTGGTCAAGCGGGGAGTCCACTGTGTCGGAGTCCCCAAGACCATCGACAATGACTTGAGCGGAACCGATGTCTGTTTCGGCTTCGATACGGCGGTGTCCATCGCTACCGAGGCAATCGACCGTCTGCACTCGACCACCGAGGCGCACAGCCGCGTGCAGGTTGTGGAAGTGATGGGACGCGACGCCGGCTGGATCGCCGTGACCTCGGGCATCGCCGGCGGGGCCGATGTGATTCTGGCGCCGGAGAAGCCGATCGACATGGACGAAGTCGTTCGTCTGCTGCGCGCCCGCTGGGAGAGCGGCAAGCGCTTTGCATTGGTGGTGGTAGCCGAAGGAGCCAAGCTTTCAGAGGCCGCCGGACAGGCAACCCTCGGCGCGAAGCTGGACTCCTTTGGCCACGCGCGGCTGAGCGGCATTGGCCAGGCCTTGGCCGAGGAGATAGAAAAGCGCACCGGCTATGAGACCCGCAGCGTCAACCTGGGCCACACCCAGCGCGGCGGGACGCCGACAGCCTATGACCGCATGCTGGCTACGCGCTACGGAGTGGCCGCCATCGACTTGGTGCATCAGGGCAAGACCGGACGCCTGGTGGTGCTGCAAGCCAACCGAATTACGGACATTCCACTCGAAGACGCCATCGCCAAGAACAGAACCGTTGGCGAAGACCTCTTCGAGGTGATTGAGGGACTGCAACCGAAGGGCTGAGCCGCCGTCGGGAAGACTTCGAAGAGTTGCCAACAGAGGATCTCTTTCATCGGCGGAGGCTGGGCAGCCCCGGGCGCAGTCCGTGGCCCCGAGCGGCTGCGCACTTCCGCTGCAAAGAATCAAGAACCACCCAGGTCTCTGCCTCGGCGTCGGGCCGCGTCACACGCCGTGACCGGGAACGGTCCATAGAGCAGAGTGCCGCCACAAGGGCCGCCCCAATTCGTAGAAGGGCGCCACCAACAGTGCCGCCAAGGCGGAAGACATCTCCCACGCCGTCGCGGCGCATCGGTCTCAATGTTTGGTTTTATTGATGTTTTTGGTAGCGTTACCGGGGCTCGAACCCGGACTCTTCGCCTTGAGAGGGCGACGTGTTAACCAGTTACACCATAACGCCATAGACGGACGGGGAATCCGTTGCGACCCCCTGAGTATAGCAAAAGCAGCGGGGCTGGAGAAGAGCGGCGGGTCATGCCAGTCCATGATGGGTCTCGCTACTTCCGCCTCTCAAATACCCAGCTTTTTGACCTCATCGTTGTAGTACTTGCGGTACAGGATGTCCCACTCCTGGGATCCCTCCGGGATGATGCGGCGCTGGGAGGCGATCTTCTGCCGCGCCGCGGCATCGATCTTCACCTCTTCCAGCAGGAGCTTCGTCAACGCGCGGCGAGCCTCCTGGCGGATCGTATTGCGATCTTCCAGAAAGTCGACCTCATCGATCTCGGCCAGGGTATCGGCTACCGTATGGGCCAGCTTGTTCAGCTTGTCGTCCGAGATGCGGGTGGTGTAGGTGGACTTGAGATCGGGGGCTCCGCGCATGGCACTCATAGCACCGCCTTGTACTTGCGGGCCAGTTCCTGCTTGACCTTCTTGAACATCTCGGGATAACTGGCTCCGGTTTTGAGCATATCGTCCTGGAATGCTTCCAGAATGACGCGAACTTCCTCGTTGATGCGATCTTCCAGAGACAGCTCTTCGATCAAAGCCTTGGCGAGCCGTTCATCGACCAGGGCCGGCTTGTCGGTCTTGATCATCTTGGCGGCCACCAGGTGTTTGCTGGTCTGGCGGGCAAGGTAGCTGACGTAATCTTTGGAAAAAATCATGGGCAATTCTTAGGTTAGCACGCAGAGATTGGGGCGTCAGGCAAGGTGAACTTCTGCGAGAATGAGGGCTATGGCCTTTGATGATCTATCTGCAGTTAAGGACGACATGGTCGCCTTCATCGCCGGACATGGGATGCGGCGCATGAAGGGCTATGTACAGGAGAACGTGCCGACCGTTCTGTTTGAAGAAGACGACGTGGACGGGTGGAAGGACTTTGTGGAACACGCCAAAGCCGCCCAGACGCCGTTTCTCACCATGAGCGAGGTCATCCTGGAGCCGGAGGATCTTTCCGCCCTGATCAACCAGCTACGGAACCATCCCTCTCCGGATGGAGACACCACCGAACTGGAGGAGGCCCAGAGCCTGCAGCAGCACGTTGGCAAGACCGGCTACCTTCAACTTGGATTCTCCCACGGCGGAGTGATCTTCCTCTATGAGACGGCCACGGAGTGGTATGACGTCTTCCAGGACCTCATGAACTCCGCGGCAGACCATATGGGACAGATCCTTTTGGATGATCGCGACGAAGAATAGAGACGGAAGAGGAACGGCCGGGCGGGTCACTCAGCGCTCTACCCGCGTTTGTGAAGAGGTAGACTCGCTGGATATTCTTTAGCAGCAGGGCGCCACGGAGGAACCAACGCCCGGCGCAGAACCTCCTCAACTAAGTTCGTCCCCGGGGGGATCGCCCTGCTTTCACCTGCCTCGGCTCTGGTCCGGTCCCTCCGGACCGGCGGGCGGGGATCTCCAGCGCGGGTAAGGTCACAAACGGGACAGGAGCACGGGAGACGCGGTGCGTAGTCAGCCGGTTCAGGATGCTTGGGTGGTGGCCACGGGGCAGAGTGCAGCCTCAGCGGAGTTGGCGCAGGCGCTGGAGATCCCGGAGCCGATCGCCCGATTGCTCCTTGGCCGCGGCGTGGTGACGCTCCAGGCAGCGAAGAGCTTTCTGCGTCCAGAACCGGCGCAGTTACATGATCCCGGCAGGATGCTGGGAATGCGCAAGGCCGTAGCCAGGCTGCAGTCCGCTCTTGAGCAGAAGGAACCGGTGCTGATCTACGGAGACTATGACGTGGACGGAACCGTGGCGACGGTGCTGCTCAAGACCGCGCTGGAACGCGCCGCAACCTGGCTGGGCGTCAAAGCCGATGTCCGCTATCACATCCCTCACCGCGTTCGCGAAGGCTATGGAATGCAGGATGCCCGCATCGAAGCGGCCGCGGCGGAGGGAGTGCGGCTGGTGGTAAGCGTAGATACCGGCATACGCGCCTTTGCGGCCGCTGCCGAGGCCCGGCGCCTGGGACTGGATCTGATCGTCACCGACCATCATCTGCCCGAAGGGCCCGGAGCGGAGGCCGTCGTCCCGGAGGCGATTGCGGTGCTGAACCCGAACCAGCCCGGTTGCCCCTATCCCTGCAAGGACCTCTGCGGGGCCGCCGTGGCGCTCAAGCTGGCGCAGGCGCTGCTGGAGCAAAGCGCCGCCGACGCCGCGGACCGGAATCGGGTGCGGGAGAAGATGCTTCCCTCCTTCCTCAAACTGGTGGCGATCGCAACCATTGCCGATGCCGTGCCGTTGACGGAAGAGAACCGGACTCTGGCCGCGCTGGGATTGCTGGAACTCCGGCAGCCCCTCCAACCGGGCCTCCGCGCCCTGATGGAGCTGGCTCAGATCGATACAAGTCGACCAATCTCGGCGAAGGATGTGGCTTTCCGCCTGGCGCCGCGGATCAATGCGGCAGGTCGAATGGACATCGCCTCCGACGTGGTCGAGTTGTTCCTCACACGCGATTCCTCCACGGCCCGGACGCTGGCCGAGAAACTGCATCGCTTGAACGGCGAGCGCAGGGCCAGGGAGGCCGAAGCGCTGCGCTCGATTGAAGTCCAGATTGAAGCCCAGCTTGAGCCCCCAACGGCAGCTTTTCCCGATGCCGCCCGGCTAGCTCCCTCCCTGCCGGCCGCCACTCCGCCTTGTTTTGTCCTGGACGATGCATCCCTCCCGGCAGCCCCCGGATCTTCAGCCTCCGGATCTTCAGCCTCCGGATCTTCAGCCTCCGGATCTTCAGCCTCCGGACAAGCCCCAGCCGCATCTGGAGCATGGCATCGGGGCGTCATCGGAATTCTGGCTTCCCGCGTGGTGGAGCGGACCGCCAGACCGGCGCTGGTGATGACCCACGAGGATGGCGAGGCCTATGGCTCGGGGCGCTCGGTGGCCGGGTTTCATCTGCTCGATGCACTCACCGCCATCGATGGCTGGGGAAAGGAGCGGTTGTTTACCCGCTTCGGCGGCCACGCCCACGCCGTAGGCTTCTCCTTGGCCTCAGAGCGGGTGGGTGAGCTGCGGGAGCGGATGCTGCGTTACGCAGCCCAATGGTTGAGCGTTGCGGAGCTGGGGCAGGCGCTGGCCTGCGATGCCGAAGTCCGTCTGCGCGATCTGACCGCCCCGTTCTTCGCCAGCCTGGAACAGATGGCGCCGTTTGGCCACGGGAACGAAGAGCCGGTGCTTGTGAGCCGCGGCGTGCGGCTGGCCGCAGATCCACGCGTGATCAACCGTCGCCATCTGCGTCTGGCCTGCGAGGATGCCCACGGCGGCGCCCGGTTTAGATCG
>JAKART010000148.1 GCA_021819255.1 Acidobacteriota bacterium | reverse complement strand
TGCATCAGGCCGCCGGAGTCGGGAACGCCATAGAGAAAGGACTGGCCCCAGTCCCAGGCCATGTGAAATCCCACTCCCCACCATAGAGAGCCGGTGCGCCACAGCGCCAGGAGAAAAACCAAACCGATGAGAAAGACCTGGGAGAGTCCGTACCCGTCCTCTCCAATGTTGGATTTGTGAGCCAGCAGGAAGATGGCCGAGGTGATGACCGAAGCGGCCCAGAAAGCGATCGTTCTGGCATGGCGCGGCGAGAAGAGATTGCCCACTGCGACCATGCCGCGAGTCAGGGTGAACTGGATGTAGCCGCGGAAGATGTACTCCTCCGAGAGGCCAACCAGAAAGAAGGCGAAGAGCTGCGTCAGTCCCCAGAAGAGGATGGAGCCGCTGTGGTCCAGACGGGCGTCAAAGGCCAGCAGATGCAGGCTGTGCAGCGTGAAGACCAGCAGCGAGATGGCCAGCAGGCCCCAGAAGGCGCCAGCCAGCAGCCGGGCGATCGGACGCTCCCCGCCCAGGCCAAAGGCGGAGAGACTGCGGCCCTCAACGGTCGCCATGATCCAACTGAAGAAGAAGAAGCCGGAGAAAAGCAGAGCCTCACGGACGATCATGGCGGGCATCGGCACTGGCTGACCGGGTTTGGGCGCAAAACCGACGGTATGGACCTTATGCTCCGGCCTGCCGGATTTTGCGGCTGCCTGTTCGGCGCGCTCGCCGGCCTGTTGAATCTGATGGCCAAGATACGAGAGGCCGCCCACCAGGGTCCCGGCCATGGCCAGGTAGATCAGCAGGCTCCAGATGGCGCGCAGCCCAAAGGGACCAAAGAAGAACTGGCGGCGATAAAACTGTGCAGTCCGTACTTCCGCAGCCTCGCCTTCGGCCTCCGCCCCGCCGCGAGGGGTGGGGATGCCCGCTTGCCCACCGCTGGTTTTCGAGTCCAGCGCCACGCCGTCCAGCGGAGCCTCTGCTCCGGGCTGGGAATGCGCCGTCAAAGATGCGCTGGAGTGGCGGGGATCCGCGGGGTTCAGATCGATCATGGGCGTGACCTCCAGAGTCGGGGCAAGGTGAGGCGCCTGGATTGGCGCTGCGGACGGAGAGTAAAGATCTGCTTGGCGATCTTACCCGTTGCCGTCCTCTGATGCTAACCCGTGCCCCCTGCCGTCACGCAGCGGAAAAGACCATCTGTCGAAGACGGTTGTTCGCTGCCCGCTCGGAGTGCGGAGACCTGACCCGGCAGCACACTGTCCATGGGGCCTCGGGGTCAGCGGTGATCTTCCCCGTTTCCAGGCGCGGCTGGACGCAACGTCCCGGAGCCATCTGCCGCAGGGCCCGTTGAACCTTGAGGTTCAAGCGTGGAGAGTGCCGGGTTGTGAGCCGCAGCCAGAGCCCTGAGCTGCCCGATGCTGGCGGTAGCTTTCAAAATCGCATGGTCGCGGTTGTGGGAGAGCCTGATCGAGTTCAGAATGGCTTGCATGGCCGCCTCCGACTTGCTCGGTGGCTGGGAGGACGCCGCTTCCTTGCTGATGCTGCGCAGAATGCCCAGCAGGGTTGCGATCGCTTGCACGGTTTTGCCGGCCTCCGCGGGATCCGTGGCGAACTCCTCCACGCGCAGGTGAACCGCCCCCCCTTGCAGCACGCGGGCTGCGGCGGTGTAACGCAAGCTAGCCACCAGATCGGTGTCCGCGCGGAGAGGAAGATCCAGGCCAAGAATCGAGATAAACCCCGGTTGACCGTCCTTGTTCCGGCTATCAGCAAACGGAAGCCCGATGCGGCCGATGCCCCAGGCCTCGGAGAGCAAGGGAACGTCGCGGTAACGAGCCGCCAGCAGGCTGGAGCCGGGAGTGCTCAGGGCTCCGGCGCGCGAGCGATCGATCATGGAGTGAATCTGCTCCGGCGTCGGCATGTTGGAGGCGACGATGGTGTCGTAGGCTACCTGCGCGATACGCAGATGACGACCGTCGACGGGGATGGTGTAGATCGTGCGGTCAGCGTAATCCTCTGTGGAGCCGGCCAGCGAGGCCAGATACTTCATCAGGCGCACGCCATCAAAGCTGCCCTGGAAGACCTCCGAGTAGGCCACCGGACCATTGGGCCCGGTGGGGTCCGGCATGCGATGAAGCGCCAGAGCCACCGCGTCCAGATCTCGCTCCGGCACGATTCCGGTAGCGTCGATAAAGTCCTGAAAATCCGGACTCCGCTCCTCCATGGGTGTCTGGTCAAAGTGGGTGAGCGTTCGGATGGTCTTGAGATTGACATAGACAATAGCATCCGACTCCGGCAGCAGGCGCGCCGCCTCCGGCGGGGCCTTGGCGCGCAGATAAAGCATGACCCCCAGAGCGCTGAGCAAAAGCACAGCGATCAGCAGCGGAATCAACGTTCGTCTACGCATGTGCCTGACGAGTGCAGAGACTATGGTCTTCCAGCCTCTGGATAAGGATCGGTGCGGCGAGGAGTTCCTTTTCGTCCTGGCGCTGCGCGATCAAGCGCGGATTGCCCAACTCGACCGGATGACCTGACTTAGGCATGGGTGCGGAGGATCTCAGTACGGATCGCCCAGAGCCGTCTCCCCATGGAAGCGGTGACGCCCGTTGGTCCGAATCGGTCATGGGAAGATGCTACCACTGTCCGGCTGCGCAGAGCGGCGGAACGGCGCCGGCTGGGTCATCGCGATACCGCCTCACTCGCTGGCCGAGAAAGCCATACGTCATACAGCGTCAGGCTGGGGGGTAGGGCATGCAAGCAAAACGCCTGTTCACCGCGGTTGTGCTCCGCGCCCACTGCCAGGTGGGCTGACGGAAGATCCCAGGACAGAATCCGGCAGAGCGAAGGCCGGGGGGAGGTGACGTAGGTGTAGCCGCAAGCGGAAGACATGGCTGAGGTGGACATCGCTTTGTGGGAAAGCCTTTCGAAGGATGATTTAAAACAAGCACACTTCCCTATTTTGTTGGCCTGTTTCGTTGGCCTGCTTCGTTGGCCCATCGGGGTGAAGGGAGCCTCTTCTTCCGGCTCTCTTTCCGGCCCTTGCTCCGGCCTTGGGCAGGGGCTCGGGTTCGGTTGGTCAATGGCTGGAGAACTCCGTGGCCACATCTCCGGCCGCGTGACTGCTCACAAACTCCTCAGCAGTCTCCATCTGTACCGCGCGAGGAAACAGAATGTTGTTCTCCAGGTGGAGGTGCTGGCGCAGGTCCGCGTCCAGGTTGCGCAGCTTCTCGTAGAAGGAGCGCGAAGTTTTACACGAACAGAGTGGTGGGGTGTACTGATGACTCCATTCGCGGATCCGGGAGAGATGGTCGAGGATCGCCGCGTGATCGCCGCAAAGGAGGGCCACCGGCTTGGGAAGAAAGCCGAAGCAACTCATCGGAATCGGCACAGACTCCCAAAGAGAGCGGCCCACGGCTCTCTCCAGACTGACGATGTAAGGGAAGACGACGGTCTCTTCCTTGGACAGATGTTCGATCAGGTCAAACTCCAGCCGGCTCAGGGTGGACCGGATACCGGCCATCTCCGGCTGGGCTTGGCCGTGGCGGCTCAGAAGCCCTTTGGCAGTCTCTATCAGCAGCGGAAGTTCGCGCCGCAGGTAGGCATGGTGTTTTAGCACGATGTGGGCGCAGAGCAGTTCCATGGGGGCTTTGGACCAGTCTGGTGTGGGTAGGGGCGGCTGTTCGGCTGCAAATCGAAGAGCCGTCAGGACCGCGCGGATGTCCAGATGAGCCTCAGCGCAGGCCGCGGCCAGTGACTTGTCGCCGCAACAGCAGGAATCGATCCCCAGGTGCTCAAAGACCCGGATCGAAGTGGGCTGCTTCAGAGCGATCTCGCGCAGAGTTTGGGTCGCGATCGCGGGTGGCGTGGCGGGTTCCATGGAATCAACTTTAGGCCGGGAACGGGATGGCCGCTGCGATTTGAATCACACCGCAGGGGGCTTTTTCAGGGCGTGCCGGACCTTCCGGGAGGAGAGATCCATCCGGCTCCGCCCTTCGGTGATGTGACCAAGGTCGCTGCCGTCCTCCGCCGGGATCCATAACCTTCTTCGTAGGACGAATCCGAAGGAGGAAGACCGGCAATGTTTTGTTATCAGTGTGAACAGACTTCCGCGGGGGCAGCCTGCCAGACACAGGGTGTCTGTGGCAAAGATGCGACGGCGCTCGCGCGCAGCGCAGCTACTATACGGAACTGGCTGCCTCCGTGCCCAAGGACTGCATGATCCTTACCCTGGCCTGCGGCAAGTACCGCTTCCACAAGCTGGAGCTTGGCGAAATCGGCGGCCTGCCGCGGCTGCTGGACATGGGGCAGTGCAATGACACCTACTCGGCGCTGCAGGTGGCTCTGGCGCTGGCCAAGGCGTTTGACTGCGGAGGGAATGACCTGCCGCTTTCGCTGGCGCTCTCCTGGCATGAGCAGAAGGCTGTGGCCATCCTGCTCACCCTGCTGCACCTGGGCGTCAAGAACATGCGCCTCGGGTCCACGCTGCCGGCGTTTTTGTCGCCTGGGGTGCTGGCGCTGCTTGAGCAGAAGTACAACCTCATGCCGATCACCACGCCGGAGAAGGATCTGGCGGCGATCCTGGGTTAGCAGTGGCGGACATCGCCATCTCGCTCCACTGCTACCGTCGTAGGCACTCACGACTCGGCCCGTCGTTTCCAGCGGGTCTGGAGGTGATAGAGCGCCGCTCCGAGCAGGCCAACCAGGGCGGCAAACAGCAGAGCGCTCATACCCAGAATCCGTTCATCGCGAGCAGCCCACATGGCATAGGCGATCAGGCCGGCGGGGGCGATGCCCAGAGCAACGGCGGCCGCTGTTCCTCCAGGCACGCGAAAGGGTCGCGGCAGGTTGGGCTCTCGCATGCGTAGCATGGCCAGCGCGGCAAACTCCAGCAGCAGAGAAGCTCCATAGAGCACCAGGTCGATGGAGATGAGGCGCTCGAAGCTGAAACCCAGAGCCAGACCCCAGATCACCGCGCAGGCCGCCACACTTACCCAGGGAACGCCTCTCCGGTTATGCCGCAGGAGCACGCTTGGAGCCTGACCCTCTTTGGCCATGGCAAAGGGCAGCCGGGAGTAGCTCATCATCAGCGGATTGAACATGCCCACGCCGTTGATCATGCCTCCGGCTACGATGCCCAGCGCCAGCAGAGGACCGCCCAGGGCGTGCGCGGCATCGCTCCAGGCCCCGGTGGAGAACTCGCCCGGAGCCAGTCCAGCCAGACCCACGGCCAGCAGCGGCAGAATATAGGTTGCGGCCACCAAGCCCGCCGCTCCCAGCATCGCCCGAGGGTAGTTTCGTTGTGGGTTCTCCACCTCCTGCGCTACGGTGCTGGCGTTGTCCCAGCCCATGTAGTTCCACAGCGCTACGGAGACGGCTCCGGCCAGGTCCGGCGCGGGAACCGGCTGCAGCAGAGCGCCGGCGCCCAAACCCGCGCCTGGCCCATGGACGGCGCGCAGCCAGGCCCACACTCCGGCGGCAATCAGAACGGCGAACGGGGCCAGCAGGACGCAGAAGAGCGTCACCGAGGAGCGTCCCACCGTGCGGGCGCCGCTCAGGTTCCAGAGCGCGCAGCCGGCCACCACGGCGATCTCCCAGCCGGCGCCGCGCCATCCCGCCACCCAGGACGGGGCCATCCGGCCGAGGTAGAGCACGAAAAGGGTCGGATAAAGAGCCATATCAAAAACGCTGGCGGCCAGGGAGAGCCAAGCCTCCTGAAAGCCCCAGAAGGGACCCATGGCGCGACGGACCCAGACGTAAAATCCGCCTTCAGCAGGGATGGAGCTGGCCATCTCGCCGACCATCAACGCGGTGGGCACGCTCCACAGGAAGGGGATGGCGGCGAGCAGCAGCAGGGCATGCCAGTAGCCGGCCTTGCCGATGATGTCTTCTAGTCCATACGGGCCTCCGGCCACCATGAAGTAGGTTGCGCCCATCAGCGGCAACAGGCGGATCCGTCTGCCGCCCGGGAAGGCGGGCGCTCTCACCGCCGGTGGTTGGGCCGCCCGTTCCGCACGGGCATCAACAGAACCCGGCGCGCCTCCTCGCGGCGTCTCTTCTCTTGCCAGAGCCACCGCCCCTGCCGGTGGGCTTTCAGGTAGCCCGCGGTTCCGGAGAGACGCCCAGAAAGCTCCAAACATCAGGTGACTCCCGCGCCGAGAACTCTGCGGCGGACGGTCTCGTGCCACGGGCGAGCAACGCAGGGGCGGGATGGTCCACGGCGGATTCAAGAGGATTGTCTGCACTGTATCGCGAAACGGCCTCTCGGCGCTCGGATCCATCCGATCAGTGCTTTGCCTGACCTTTGTCGCTTCGGGATCTCCGCGCCTTCCCCCTCGCGGCTCCATTTAGATCGG
>JAKART010000147.1 GCA_021819255.1 Acidobacteriota bacterium | reverse complement strand
AGCGTTCCCGCGTGGCGCTGCGCCGTATAGTTTGCCAGCCAGGTGAGCAGACTCACCGCAGCCGTCAAGTTGGTGTGCAGAATCTGATGGGCTGCGGAAAAACTGCGCTCGGCCTGGCTCTGCTCGCCCAGAACCCCCATGGCAAGAAAGGCCACATCCAGCCCGCCCAGCCCGTTGATGGCGTGCGCCAGCAGCTCCGGGTGCGCCGCCGTATCGTCCAGGTCCGCCACCGCGCTGCCCACAGAAGAGGCCCCGCGTGTGCGCGCATCCGCCGCGACTGCAGCCAGCCGGTCCGGGTTCCGCGCCACCAGATACAGGGCATCCCCACGCTGGGCCCACTGGCGAATGCAGGCCTCCGCAATTCCCGAGGTCGCGCCCAGCACCAGAATCTTGCGCGCCGTATGCCGAGCGTCTTCCACCTGCTCCCGGACGCTGCGCAAGGCCAGAGGCTGTTCGGGTTCGAGCTGCGCAGGCTGCGGACCGGAGGCGCCGCTGACCACAGCCGCCTGGTCCTCCGCACGCACGACCGGCGCTGGCTGGGAGCCGGTTGCCGGATTCAGGATCGCCGGATTCAGGATCGCCGGATTCTGGATCGCCGGATTCTGGATCGCCGGATTCTGGATGGCTTTGTTTGGGTTTTGACCGTCTGGGCTCATCGTCCACTTCCTCCCACGCCAAGCCGCCCGCCGATCACACGCTCCCAGAAGCTGGAGGTCAACGCCGGATCCTTGAAGCGCGCAAAGCGCTCCCACTGTGGGTAAAAGGCCTGGAACTGGGTTGAGGTCATGCGCGCGTCCTTGGCTGGATACAGCCGTCCGCCGAACTCGCGCGTCATCTCCGCGAGGCGATCGAACAGGGCGAAGCTCTTCTCCGGCCTGATGGGAAAGTCCAGCGCCAGGGTAATCCCAGGCTTGGGAAAGCTCATCATCCCCGGCGAGGGCGCGTCACCAAAGGCCTTCAGCACAGCCAGAAAGCTGGCCATGCCGGACTTCGCGACCTCGAACAGGATCGCAACCGTTCCTTCCTTCGCGTGCTCCCACGGAATCACATACTGGAACTGCAAAAGACCTCGCTTGCCATACATCCGGTTCCACTTCAGCACCGCATCCAGCGGATAGAAGAAAGGCTCGTAGTCCTGCAGCGCGCTCACCCGCTTCTTCATCTGCTTATGGAAAAAGAGCGTATTGAAAGCCCCCACGCTCAGCCGATTCAGCGCGAACCCCGGCAGGTCCATGGGGAAGACCAGCTTCGGCTTGGGGGAAAGCTTCAACGGCGACGGAGCCTGAGAGTGGTCACCCTGCATGAAGATGCCCCGGCAGAAGTTCTTCCCCGTAGCGGTCACATCCACCCAACTCACCGTGTACTCGACATGCGCGGCCTGCGAACTCAGATCCAGAAACTCATCGATGCCATGGAACTGAATCCCCTGATAGTCGATCATCCGGCTCACGATCGGCTTCAGCCGGATCTGCGCCCAGGGGATGACGCCCGTCAATCCCATGCCGGCGATGGTGGCCTCGAAGTAGTCGGGGTGGCTGGTCGGAGAGCAGAGCATCCGGCGGCCGTCGGATCGCACCAGTTCAAACTGCGTGACGTGGCAGCCAAAGGTCCCGGCTTGATGATGGTTTTTCCCATGGATGTCGTTGGCGATCGCCCCACCCAGCGTGACATACTTGGTTCCCGGCGTTACGGGAAGAAAGTATCCCCGCGGCACGGCGAAATCCAGGATCTGGGCCAGCGTGATCCCTGCCTCGGCGGTCAGCAGTCCGGTGACCGGATCAAAGTCCAGCAGGCGGTCCATCGTGGTGGTCTGCAACAGCGTGCCATCCTTCAGCAGGCACACATCGCCATAGCTTCTGCCCATTCCGACGGCCAGCGCGCCGTGATGCACGCCGTCAATGGCGCGCGGGTAGTCCCCCTGCCAGTGCAGATGCTTCAACTCCGCGTCGTAAGCCGGATAGCGTCCCCAGGATTCAAAAGGTGGAGGACCATCCGTCTTGCGGGCGGACTCCGCCGGCTGCGGAGGGTTGAAATCAAGTTCAACGGGAGTGGGCATGCCTACAGGATAGAGCATGCCTTTGGCTCGACGCAGGCCGGGGAGTGATTCCCGGCTGGCGGAGCTGATTCCGGCCGGCGAAGACGACCGCTGCGTGGCTCACGGGGAGGGCCTGCCCAGATCCCCAGCCGTCCTCTGCCACTCAGCTTTTTGCAAAGGAATCGTTCAGCCTCCGAAAGACAGCGTCGAACCGGCCACTCTCGGTGGCATAGCGCAGGCCATGCACGCTCTTTACGCAGATTTCAGCCGGCGTCGGTTCAGCGTTAAGCAGCTCCATGGTCTCGGCGATGAACTTCGTCAAAGGCATCGCCCGGGGGTCTTCCGCTCCGTCCATCAAGTCCGTCTGCACGTAGGGTGGAATCAGCTCCAGCACTTCGACCGCGGTGTCCTTCAACTGGTAGCGCAACGAGCAGGTGTAGGAGTGGAGAGCCGCCTTGGTGGCACTGTAGACCGGAGTCAGCGCCAACGGGACGAAGGCCAGACCCGAGCTTACGTTCATGACGGTGGCGCTGGGCTGGCTGCGCAGCAGCGGCAGCAGAGCCGCAGTGAGACGTATCGGGCCCAGCAGGTTGGTTCGCACCATCGCCTCGGCATCTTCCAGCTCTACTGCATCCGCCAGCAGATTCTCCGTGCGCATGATGCCCGCATTGTTCACCAGCACATTCAGTCCCGGGAACTCCGCCGCAACTTGGATCGCAAGCCCCCGGATCGCCGAGGGATCTTCGATATCCAGCGAAAAGAAGCGCATGCCCGGATTGGCCTCTGCCGTATCCTTCAGCACGCCGCTGCGCCGCCCGGCGATCAGCACCTGGTTGCCCTGCCGGTGCAGCGCCTCCGCAAGCCCCCGCCCGATGCCTGAGCCTCCGCCGGTGATCAAGATCGTGTTTCCCTTTGCCCTCATCGTCGCATCTCCTCGATCGGTTCTGGATCTTCCTCAGAGATAGCTTAGGGGTGTACCTTGCATTTGGGAAGTGGGCGCCTTTTTGTCGATTCCATCCCTCACGGAAACCAGGAGCGGCCGCAGGAGGTTCACTGATGAAGAAGGAGAAAAAGCACAAGAAGGCAAAGAAGAAACACTCCTCGGGCGATGCCGCTCCCGCCGCAGTCATCCATGCTCCCTCCATGCCCCAGGCGGCCCGATCCTCCACCCGGGGTCGGGGCGGCTTGGATACCCCCCGCCGGGCTCTTGCACGCGAGGTCGTTGAGCGCGTCGCCGACAAGCGGACCGTGATTGTGCTTGAAGTTCTTGCCGAGCACGGCGTGGTGCGATTCAGCCAGCTTGCCAAACTGGCCGGAGGAGTAAGCCAGAAGGTGTTAACCAAAGCGCTTCGCCAGATGGAGAGCGACGGCCTGGTCCGGCGCATGGCTCGTCCCGTCATCCCGCCGCATGTGGAGTATCAGCTTACCCAGCTCGGCGAGGGCCTGGGTCAGGCGTTTGGCGGCGTCTGGGAGTGGGCGGAGGCAAACGGCGATGCGGTGAAGAAAGCCCGCGCAGAGTTTCGCGCCACGTCATCCGCCGGACGCAGTGATGCAGATCCTGAACCGGGAGTGCCCGGCCATCGAAAGACGAAAGAATAGAGAAGCGCTCGAGGCCGGCAGAACCGTTGCGCGGAGGAAACGCAAGCGTCTCCTCAGCAGGTCTCAAACCGGCCGACAGCACGCGCCCTCCGTCCGGGCACATCCTTGGGAGCAAAGCTCCTCCGGGAGTTGAATTCCTTTCCGAGCGCCTTGGGGAGGATTTGGGATCCTCTGTTTGGGTCATTGCCAGTGTTGAGCTCATCAACACACGGGCCAAACCATGGGAAACCCTGCTCGTCCGTATGGGGTAGCCGGTTGGAGCCCGCAAGACCATTTTCCCTGAAGGTGTAAGCAAGGGGAACGACTCCTGTGGGCGTTTTCCTCAATGAAAACGCCACGGAACGCCCGCTTCCGTACACCCATCATCAGGGAAAATGGCCTAGCCGCGGCCAGGCTGCGCTGCAAACAGCAGCAGACGCCGGAGCCGCAAGCGGAGAGGAGCCGGCCACCTCATCATGGGCGAAATGGCTCGGAGCGCTCAGGAAGGTCAAATGCGCAAAGACGGCTGATTGCCACGCGACACGAAGAGCGTCCCTTGAGCACCCCTATCTCTGGATGTAGCGCGGAGAAGCGATGCGGACCAGAAGAATATCGTGACTGTCGATTTCCAGGGGCATGCCATCGGTCAGCGCGATCGGCTCGCCGGTCCACAGGTTCTTGCCTTGCTGCCGTCCCTGCAAATGAAGCCTTGACAGATTGAGGTGAAACGGATGCGTGGAATAGCGCTGGGAACCGGCGTTCAGCACCGCAATCGCCAGGCCGCCGCCCTCCAGCCGACGCGTCCATACTTCGACCTCGCCGTCGGTATAGGCACGCCTGGCCTGCTGTCCCAGCTTGTCCTGATCAATGGCAATCACATCCCGGTTGGTGAGAATCGACTGTACCGACGGGGTCATCGTGGCCAGATCGTTGCCCGCGATCAGGGGCGCAGCCAGCATGGCCCACATGGAGAAGTGAGAGCGATTCTCGGCCAGAGACAGTTGGCCGTTGCCGACCTCCAGCATGTCGGGATCGTTCCAATGTCCAGCGCCGGAATACTTTGCGAGCCCCGACTGCTGGCTAAGGATGGCATAGATGCGATCCCAGCGCGGCTTAATGTCGTCGGTGGTCCGCCACAGGTTTCCACCCACCGATGGCGCCCACTCCCAGACCGCGTCCATGCCGTACTGGCAGAGAGAGAAGACAATGGGTCTTCCGGTTCGCTGCAGCGCAAGGTGCATCTTTCCGTAGGCATCTTCCATCAGCCGCATCCTCTCCGCCGGATCGTTTGGCGCCTGCTGCTGCATCACGTTGTGGAAGCTGCAGAGGTCGTACTTGAGATAATCGATACCCCACTTCGCGTAGGTGTCGGCATCCTGCTGAACATGGCCATAGCTGCCCTCATAGCCGGCGCAGGTTTTGGGGCCCGGAGACGAGTAGATGCCGAGCATCAAGCCCTTGGAATGGACATAATCCGCGAGGGCCTTCATATCGGGAAACTTGCTGTTGGAGTGAATGACCCCTTGCGCATCGCGCTGGCCCTCCCAGGTGTCATCAATGTTGATGTATCGATAGCCTGCATCCCTCATGCCGCTGGAGACCATGAAATCGGCGGCAGCGCGAATGTCAGCGTCAGTCACCCTACGCGCGAAGTAATTCCAGCTATTCCAGCCCATGGGAGGGGTTGCGGCGAGCGCAACAGAGCTGGCATTGGTCTGCGCCCCTGCCTTCGGCGCGATGGCAGTCAGGAGGAACGACAGAAGAAGTAGCGGCAGAAAGCGAATTGAATACATCTTGGGATCTCCTCAGAAAGCAAGCTCTTGTCCAAACGGACGGTTAACTTATCCATGCTGATTGCGATAGAGAGCGGCTTGCTCCGCGCCGTCGAGTTGCATCAGCAAATCAAAATCCGGGGCGTTGCCAGTCAGCACCGCGCAGCCGTTCCCGGCCGCCGTGAGATAGATCAACGCGTCATGGAGCGCTTTGCGTCGCTCGTTCTTGAGTGGTGTCGCAGCCGTCCCAGGAGCCCAGCGAGGACGCCGGCCTCCCGCCATACATCCCTATCTGGCGAGAGTATGCGATGTTCCGGCCTCTGGTCAATCCACTCGGCAACTTGGGCAATAGACCATTTTCCCTGATGATGGGTGTACGGAAGCGGGCGTTCAGTGGCGTTTTCATTGAGGAAAACGCCCACAGGAGTCGTTCCCCTTGCTTACACCTTCAGGGAAAATGGTCCAGCGCTCGCTGTACCAGGACGCTCAGGGTCCAGCGAACCAGCCAGAGCGGACAGTTCCCAATCGATTATCGTTGACAGCCAGAGACTGCCGGCGTGGATCCCGGCAATCTGTGCCACATTGCGGCTCTCTTCCGAAGCTGGTTGAATCACGCTGGAACTCAAGCTTCAAGGGCCTGTCTGGCCGCCGCGCAGGGTGGACGATGCAAGGTTGACCAATCTTCAGGATCAACGTTCCGCGAGACTCCCCACTCCTTGGCTCCCCACGCCTCTTCAACGGCACATCCTGGCCAACTGGTCCTCCGGCTCGTTGGCGTCCGGCAGATTGACGTTGCGAACCTGTGCCTCCAGTTCGAGCAGCAGCCCTCCGCCTGGATAGGCCACCTTGGGATCGACGTTGTACGCCGGGTCCGACTCCGCCTGCGGCAGCGTGACAAACTCGAACCCTCGCCGCCGGAACAGCGCAATCAACCGCGGAAGAATAT
>JAKART010000146.1 GCA_021819255.1 Acidobacteriota bacterium | reverse complement strand
ACCTGGGAACTGTAGCTGCCATCGCCGGCCTGGTGAGGGAGTTGGAGTCCGTGGCGGGAAAGGTGGGGACCGTCGGCGTGGGCATTCCTGGGACAATCGTACGCGCAACCGGACTGGTGAAGAATGCCAACTCGACTTGGCTAAACGGCCAGCCACTGCAGCAGGATCTCTCTCAGGAGTTGGAGAGAGAGGTGCGCTGCGCCAATGACGCGAACTGTTTTGCCATCAGCGAGGCGACGGACGGTGCAGGCCGGGGTTATGAAGTCGTCTTCGGAGTGATCATCGGCACCGGTTGCGGAGGAGGAGTGTCGATCTCCGGGCGGATCCACGCCGGGCCCAACGGACTGGCAGGCGAGTGGGGCCACACGCCGCTGCCCTGGGCCACTACGGCGGAGTTGCCGGGAGCGCTGTGCTACTGCGGACGTCATGGCTGCCTGGAGACCTGGATCTCAGGCACCGGGTTGGAGTGGGACTTCGCCCGGGAGACCAACCGGAAGCTGCGCGGACCGGAGATTGTCGCGGCAGCGGAGGCGGGTGAGTGCGAGGCTCGTCAGGCGTTGGACCGGCTGATTGAGCGCATGGCGCGGGGCCTGTCCACGATCGTCAATGTGCTGGATCCGGATGCGATTGTGATCGGTGGGGGGCTGTCGAATTTGAAGCGGCTCTATGATGGGGAACTGACCCTTCGCCTGCGTGACTACGGCTTTGGCGGAGGCGTCCAGACCCCGATTCTTCGCAATCAACATGGAGACTCCAGCGGTGTCCGTGGAGCGGCATGGCTGTGGCCGCTGCAGGCGCCAGGCTCAGAGCCTCTTGACGGACGACGCTAGACCATTTTCCCTGAAGGTGCAAGCAAGGGGAACGACTCCTGTGGGCGTTTTCCTCAATGAAAACGCCACTGAACGCCCGCTTCCGTACACCCATCATCAGGGAAAATGGTCTAAAGGCCCAGAGCATCCGGCCACTGGGATGCGTGGTCCACGGTGAGCTCCGGTTGGGCATCCGCCAGCGCCGCGGGGGCCAGGCCGAAGGTGCAGCCCAGGAAGCGAGCGCCGCAACGTTGCGCCGTGAGGAAGTCGATATCGGAGTCGCCGATCATGAAGGCTTCCTCCGCTGAGAGCGGGTCTCCGTTGAGATCGCCGGCTTCGGCGATCAGCGCGAGCAACCCTTCCGGATCCGGCTTTTTGGTGTCAAAGGAGTTGCCGCCGTAGTTCTGGAAGAAGAAGCGCTCCAGCCCCAGAGCGCTGCATATCTGCCGAGAAGGATTCACCGGCTTGTTGGTGAGAACGGCCATGAGGAGATCGGGACGGCGACTGCGGATCTGCGTCAGAGACTCCAGTACTCCCGGATAGCAGCGGGTATGGTCCAATTTGTGGTCTCGATAGTAGCTGAGGAAGAAGTCGAAGGTGCGGCGAAAGAGGTCGTCGCATTCGGTCGGATGAAGGGAGTCAAGATCGTGTGGATCGCCCAGAGCGCGGCGAACCAGCATGGCGGCGCCCTCGCCAATGTAACTGGCGATGAGCGAGTTGGGTAGGACTGGCTTCCCGACGTGTTGCAGGGCGGCATTGACAGAGTTGCACAGGTCAAGCGAGGAGTTGATGAGCGTGCCGTCGAGATCAAAGACCAGCAAACGGGGAGAAACAGCGGCCATAGAGTCAAGTGTAGCGCCCGCTGATGTCCAGGGCCCGGGTTACTGCAACACTGCAGATCTTGCCGATGGAAGAAGCCGAGCCGGCTTCCGGTGCGCCGGCCCGTTTCACAACGAGGCATTGGATGAAGCACAGTGAGACTACGGCTTGCCGATTCCGAATCCTTGGCAAGTCGCAGGAGCCTTTGGCGAGGGAGAGTCCGGCTGGGGTTGTCCAGCCGAGGGAGTTTCTGGATCGTGCGTTGAACGTCGTTCCGACAAAGAACGATTCACAGCGCTTGGCTGGCGGCGGTAGCCAGTTGCATGCTCGACACCGTGTGCAAACCCAGTCTTGGGCGGACACTGCGTCCCAAGAACCCTCCTCTCTGAAAGGGTGGAATTTGGGGCTATCGGCCGGTGAGGGTGGCGCTGAGCTGCAGTTGGACGAGTTCGGGGCGCTGGACGGTGCGTGGCCCCAAAACTGCGATCTGCGGCAGCGGACCACGAACCATGGCTACCTCGTCGCAGGCGTAGAGACGCGGGCAGGTCTGGCAGTCTTTGTAGATTTTGTCCGGCAGGGCGTCCCGATCCGCGATATGGAAGCCGTAGTGCTCGAAGAAGGCCGGAATCCGGGTGAAAAGACAGACCGAGACGACGGCGTGTTCCTCGGCCTCCCCTACCAAAGCATTCAGGAGCTTGCCCCCGGCACCCTGGCCCCTCGCCTCCGGCTTCATCACGATGGAGCGCACCTCGGCCAGATGCGGGCCGTAGAGATGCAGAGCCCCGCAACCAAGGAACTCGCCTTCATCGGTCTCGGCAACCGTAAAGTCCCGAACGTTCTCGCAGATCTCCGCGTAGCTGCGGCGCAGCAGCGTTCCATCGCCGGAGAGAGAGTTCACCAGGTCGAAGATGTTGCGAGCGTCCTGCAGACGCGCCTTGTGGATTCGAACCTCAGCCATGGGCAGCCTCCGGATCCGGGATGTGAGGCTCCCGGGCACGCTCTGCCCAGCGCAGGCGCGCGGCCGCCAGCGCCTGCCGGACGCGATGGGTTGCGGTACCTCCCAGCACGTTGTGGCAGTCAATCGTAGCTTGCAGAGAGATCGCATCGGCAAAATCCGGGCCGAAGACCGGTTCGGAGGCTGGGCTGAACTGCTGTAGCTGCTGGAGTGAGAGGGCGTTGAGTTCTACGCCGCAATCCAGGGCGAAGCGGACTGCGTTACCGATGATCTCGTGCGCCTTGCGGAAGGGAACTCCCTTGTAGGTGAGATAGGTGGCCGCGGCCATGGCGTTTAGATAACCGGACTGGGCGGCGAGGCTCATCTTTTCCAGCCGGAAACGGAGACCCGAAGTAAAGGCCGGCAACACGGAGAGGATGCCGCTGATGGTGTCGGCGGCGTCAAAGACCGGCTCCTGACCCTCCTGCAGGTCCTTGTTGTAGGCCAGGGGAAGGCCTTTGACGAGCGTGGTGAGCGTGGTGACCGCCCCGGCCAGACGCGCGCACTTGCCGCGAATCAGTTCGGTCAGGTCGGGGTTCTTCTTTTGCGGCATGGCGCTGGAGCCGGTGGAGAAGCGCTCGGGAAGGTCCAGGAAGCCGAACTCAGTGCTGGAGTACAACGTGAGTTCCTCGGCAAAGCGTGAGATGTGCAGTCCCAGGATGGAGAGAGCTTGCGTGAACTCGATGGCGAAGTCACGGTCGCTGGTGGCGTCCATGCTGTTGGGCGTGGGGGCGTCGAAGCCCAGGGCTGCGGCGGCGATGGAGCGGTCCAGGGCCAGGGTTGCTCCGGCCACGGCGCCCGAGCCAAGTGGGCAAAGATTCATGCGTCTTCTGGCGTCGACGAGCCGGGAGCGGTCGCGCTCCACCATGCTGACGTAGGCCAGCAGCCAATGGGCCACCAGCACCGGCTCGGCGCGCTGCAGATGGGTGTAGCTGGGCATGACGGCTTCCCCGGCCGACTCTGCCACCGAGAGCAGAGCGTCCATCCACTGATCCAGGCCGCGCAGCGTGGCATCGATGCTTTCGCGAACGAACAGCCGCAGGTCGGTCGCAATCTGCTCGTTGCGGCTGCGCCCGGTGTGCAGTTTGAGCGCCAGGGGGCCGATCTGCTGGAGGAGTTGAAGTTCGACGAAGTGATGAATGTCTTCGGCCTGCGGGGAGGATGCCACCAGGGCAGCGCCAATCTGCGCTGTGCTGGCGGAGTACTCCGGCTCCGGTGAGGAGACGGAGATGCGATGGGACCATGCCTCGGCCTGCGAACCTACGATGGAAAGACCGTGCAACATGGTCTCCAGCTCCCCGGCAGTGAGTACGCCGGCGGCAGCGATCATGCGGGCGTGCGCCGCACTGGCGGCGATCTCCTGAGGCAGCAGCCGCCAGTCGAAGGGGAAGGAGCGCTGCCACTGCTCGAAGGTTCTATCCAGAGGCTCGCGAAAGCGTCCGGACCACATCTTGGCGGGTTGGTTGGACATTGGGGAAGAACTTCCTCCGGGGTTAGGGCCCAGCGACGTTGGCGCAGGGCCGGATGTGGCAAACCATGCGTTTTGACTGCGAACAGCGAACCGGATTTACTCCTTGCCGGGATGCTTTCCTTCGCTTCCGCCGCTCAGTTGCGGCATGGGAGAGAGATTGCCCAGGGTGAGCAGTCCGCTTTCGGCGTAGGTGAGCAGTTTGGCGCGCGTGTCCGTGATATCCAGGTTGCGCATGGTGAGCTGGCCAATGCGGTCGCGTGGAGTGAAGGCGGACTCCGTCTTCTCCATGCTCAGCCGTTCGGGAGCGAAGGTCAGGTTGGGCGACTCGGTGTTCAGGATGGAATAGTCGTTGCCGCGGCGCAGTTCAAGCGTGACCTCGCCGGTGACCGGCTTGGCGACCCAGCGTTGCGCAGCCTCGCGCAGCATGATGGCCTGAGGGTCAAACCAGCGGCCTTGATAAAGCAGCCGGCCCAGCTTGCGTCCGTTCTCGCGGTACTGTTCGATGGTGTCCTCATTGTGGATGCCTGTGATGAGCCGTTCGTAGGCGATGAACAGCAGAGCAAGGCCAGGAGCCTCATAGACGCCGCGGCTCTTGGCCTCGATGATGCGGTTTTCGATCTGATCGCTCATGCCCAGGCCATGCCGGCCGCCGATGCGGTTGGCTTCCAGCATCAGTTGCACTGGGTCCTCATGCGTGGCTCCATTGAGTGACACAGGCAAACCTTCTCTGAAGCCAATCGTCACTTGTTCGCGCGGGATCTGAACCTCATCCCGCCAGAAGGCCGCGCCCATGATCGGGTCAACGATCTGCATGCTGCTCTTGAGCGACTCAAGATCTTTCGCCTCGTGGGTGGCGCCAAGCATGTTGGAGTCCGTTGAGTAAGCTTTCTCGGCCGACATCTTGTAAGGAAAACCGGAGCGTTGCAAGAAGGCCGACATCTCGGCGCGGCCTCCCAACTCCGCGATGAACGCGGCGTCCAGCCATGGCTTGTAGACCTGCAGGTTGGGGTTCACCAGCAGGCCGTAACGGTAGAAGCGTTCAATGTCGTTGCCTTTGAAGGTGGAGCCGTCGCCCCAGATATGGACGTCGTCCTGCTTCATGGCGGTCACCAGCATGGTGCCGGTCACCGCGCGGCCGATGGGGGTGGTGTTGAAGTAGGTTACCCCGGCGGTGGAGATGTGGAAGGCTCCGCATTGCAGGGCGGCAAGACCCTCGCGAACGAGAGGGCCGCGGCAGTCGATCAGGCGCGCCTTTACGGCTCCATACTCCAGGGCTTGGCGGGGGATGGCCTCATAGTCGGTCTCATCCGGCTGTCCCAGGTTGGCGGTGTAGGCATACGGCTCCGCGCCCTTCTGCTTCATCCAGTGCAACGCAGCGCTGGTGTCCAGGCCTCCGGAGAAAGCGATGCCGACTTTTTGGCCAGAGGGGATAGTCTCAAGGATCACGGACATATAGGTATCTTTCTTGCAGCTTTAGCGTCTGCGGCGGGAGTGCTGGGCAGCCGGGTTGCGGTGGTGAGGAAGGCGCTTGGCTCCGCCAAGGAGCATCAGCGTGATGGCCTTCTGGGCGTGCAGACGGTTCTCCGCCTGGTCGAAGACGATCGACTGCGGTCCGTCCATGACGGCGTCAGTGACTTCCGCGCCGCGGTGGGCCGGCAGGCAGTGCATGAAGACCGCGGACTCCCCGGCGCGCTTCATCAGCTCTTCATTCACCTGGAAGGGCTTGAAGATGGGCGCCCGGCGCGCGGCCTCGTGCTCCTGCCCCATGCTGGTGCAGACATCAGTGTAGATGGCGTCCGCACCGGAAGCGGCCTTGACAGGATCATGCGTGAGGGTGAGAGAGCCGCCGGTCTTCTCGGCGATTTCAATCGCCTTATGGACGATCTCCAGCTTGGGCTCGAAGCCCTTGGGAGTGGCAATCGTGGTGTGAACGCCCAGCAGGGCCGCGGTCAACATCAGGGAGTGGCAGACGTTGTTGCCGTCGCCGACATAGCTGAAGTGCAGCCCCGCCAGGGATCCAAAGCGCTCTTCCAGGGTCATGAAGTCCGCGATGGCTTGGCAAGGATGTTCGAGGTCCGAGAGCGCGTTGATCACCGGAACCCGGGCCACGGCAGCCATTTCGGTGATGGTGTCGTGGGCGAAGGTGCGCAGCACAATCATGTTCATCCAGCGCTCCAGATTGCGAGCCACATCCGGAATCGACTCCCGCTCTCCGAGGGGAGATTTGGTCTGGTCAACGAACAGGGCGTTTCCCCCGGCGGTATTC
>JAKART010000145.1 GCA_021819255.1 Acidobacteriota bacterium | reverse complement strand
CTGTACCCGAGGTCAAAATCACGTGGTCGAATCCCTGAACCTGCTGGAGGGAACCATCTTTGCGCAGGAACAGAACGGCTCTGTCAGCCCGGGCAGTGCGCCCTTCAGAGGTAACGACCGGCTGGCGCAGATTGGCGATGTTCGTGTTCCGGTCCAGGTTGGCCCGAAGGGCTGTCACGTGAAGCGGATGACCGTGCGCGAGGCCGTCCAGGCGGACGTTGGAGAGCAGATCCAGGGTGCTCCGGTTGGCGTTGAAGATCGCCCCCTGCGAGGTGCAGCGCATCTGGCCAAAGGAAAACTGAGCCTTCTGCGTGGTGGAGGCGGCGCCTAGCTTGCGCACATAGACCAGGCCGCTGGTACGAACATGGATCACCTGGGTGGCGTCGCTGAACGCGGCTGGCTGACTGGCGCTGCCCCCCGGGCCGGATGGTCCCCCAGCCTTTGACCCATTGTTGGTCAACACCTTGGGAGGTTCGATGTCTATATAGACCTCACCCGCGGCGCGGGCCACACCTTCATTCTGGTCGTATTCGATCTCAGATCCGGAGATGCGTTCGGCTGGCTTGCCGGAGTGATCGTCCAGCACCAGCTCAGCATCATGCAGAGCGTACTTGCCGGCGCCCAGATCGCTCTCCGTCCTGGCCCGCAAGGTAAACACCTGCCTGCCTCTCACCGACTGGGAGTAGGTGACGCCGTTGGAGTCATGAGTGATGGAAACCCCGGAGCGGGCGATTACCTGACGATAGGCCTGCAAAGCGCGATAGCGTCCGTAGCCGATGAACGCGGCCAGCACGATGACCAGGACCACAGTTCCCGCCAGGAGCACCCACCGAAATCTTTGGATCGACAACCGCATGGCTTTCCTGTCCTATCTTCTCATTGACCGACGCGCGCCTCCGTTGCAGCCTTCCTTGTGTTTCCCTGCTCTCAAACTCAGGCCGTCGTCTCAGACGAACTGGATTCCAAGCCGCCGCGGGCCGCTAGAATCAAGCTATGGCCGATCAGCTCTACCTCAGTCTGTGGTATCCGAACTTTCGTCTTGAGGCCCTGCCCGCTGCGCTCATCGGACTCCTGCGACAGTTCGCTCGGATCGCCAAGGCGGATCAAGCCGCCGCCAGGCAAGACCAGCCCGCTTCCGGCGAGAACTCCGCACCAGCTCCGTTGGGGCGCGTCCTGGCTGCCAGCGCCTATCCGATCGATTGGACTGAGTCGCCTACCTTCCAACGCATCTACGTCAATGATGAGCGCGCGCAGCCGTCCGCTGATACCGAGGGTTCCATCATTGAAAACGCCGTTGCCGAAGCCACAGCGCAACTCCATGAGGACATGGCCTTCGAGTTGGAGATGTGCTGGATGCTATGGATGCCGTCCGGCGGCCTGAACGCTACTTGGCGGCTGGAGCCGGTGCGGGTGAAGTTCACCGGCTTCGGACCCGAGTTCGACGCCGCCAGCTATGACCAGAACGGCCATATCCGGGTGGACTTTGGGCTGGACACCGCCTGGACCCTGGAGGACCAATCCCTGGGCCAGGACGCGGCGGAGCGTATCCGGCAGAACGTGGAGAAGCTGCTCGCGTTTACCCTGAGCGTGGAGAAGCACTGCGGCATCTCCAGCCGTCTGCTGTGGACCGAGAGCGGCGAACCGCTGGCCGAAAAGCTGGTCGCTCGGCTGCAGCGGCTGAACTGACGACCATCCCTTCGCTCCATCGCGTTGTGCCGGCCACCAGGATTGGCAGTGAACCGGCCTACACATGCCGGCAAGGCGCTCTACCCGTCCGGCGCAAGCAGAAGACTACCAAAACCAAGGGTCTATTGAGCCGGAAGACCTGTCAGCCTGCCGTGACAATCTTGGAGAAGTCGGCGATCGAGCTGAAACCATGGACGATCAACGTAAGCAGTAACAGGCGCTGTTTACGGATCTCAGGATCGGGGTCCATCACCATCACCTTGTCGAAGAACGCGTCGACCTGGGGACGAATCGTGGCGATCGCCTCCAGCGCCTTGCGATAGTCCTGGGATTCGCGGCATCGGCCAACGATGCTCAACACCTCTCCATACTTGATCTGCAGGTCGCCCTCGGGCGCGCCCTTGGGGAAGGCGAGAATCGTGCCGCCCGAAGGCGTGAACTCCGCCTGCGCCAGGATGTTCTTCATCCGCTTGAACGCGGCGCTCACGGCCAGAAAGTCCTCGCTGCCGCGAGCCTCGCTCACCGCCTGGGAACGGGCGCAAAGGTCGCGCAGATCGCCCACTCCTGGTGCCATCACCGCTTGCACCACATCGTAGGCCTGGCCGCGCACCTCGCGCAGGTAGAACTCGATGCGCTCCATGAAGAATGCCCGCAGGCGAGCGCGCAGTTCTTCCCCGGGAGCCGAAGCCGTCAGAAGATCCTTGAGGCTCAGCCCAAGGTTGGCCTCCGCCAGGATCCTCACCACGGCGTTGCCCGCCCGGCGCAGAGCAAAGGGGTCCTTGGAACCGCTCGGCTCCATGCCGAGCGCGAACATGTTGGCGATGGTGTCCATGCGATCCGCCAGGCCAAGGATGCAACCCTCCGCGGAGCGCGGAATGGCGTCACCCGCCGAGGCTGGCAGGTACTGGTCGTAGATCGCATGGGCTACAGTGGAGCTCAGCCCCTGCGAAGCTGCATAAAGGCCGCCGATGATGCCCTGCAGCTCGGTGAACTCCTTCACCAGCTCGGTGGTCAGATCGGTCTTGGCCAGCAGCGCAGCCTCATCGACGGCCTCGGCATCCAGCGCCGGAGCGCCGACTTTAGCCACCTCGATCAGCGCCGCTGCCAGTGCCCGCACGCGCTCGGACTTCCTGGCATAGCTGCCCAGATCCTTCTGAAACGTCACATTTGCCAGCAGAGCGACTCGATCCGCAAGCGGAGTGCGCTGGTCGAACTCCCAGAAGAACCGCGCGTCGTTGAACCTCGCCCGCAGCACCCGCTCGTTGCCCTGGCGGATGATCGGAGCATTCTCCTCCGTCAGCGCGATATTGGTCACCGCCAGGAAGTGCGCAGCCAGCTTGCCGTCTCCGCCTTCGATGGCAAAGTACTTCTGATGATCGCGCATGACGGTCACCAGAACCTCCTCCGGAAGGGAGAGGTAGGCGGGCTCGAAGTTTCCCGTAAGCACTTCCGGCCACTCGCAGAGGTGGGTCACCGCGTCCACCAAAGCCTCATCCTCGCGCCAACGAGCGCCCCCAATGACCGGAATCGCCCGCGTTGCCCGGTCCAGGCCCTTGCGAATCCTCTGCCGCCGCACCTCGACATCCACAAAGACAAAGGCCGACTCCATCTGCGAGACATAAGTAGCCGGCGCACCAATCACCACGGGAGCCTCCCCGTGCAAGACGCGGTGGCCGTAAGTGACCCGGCCGGCGCGACGACCGGCAAATTCCACCGGAACAATCTCTTCGCCCAGCAAACAGACCAGCCACAGCACGGGACGGACAAAGCGCTCGGGCTTACCCGGCCGCCAGTACATGTTCTTGGCCCAATAAAGAGCGGCGATCTCGCGGGGCAGCTCGACGGCCAGAACCTCCGCCGCGCTGCGTCCCTTACGGGTGATTGCCGCCGTCAGATACTCGCCCTTGGGGGTCGTGATGGTCTTCAGACCCGCAACCGGAACTCCGGATTTGCGAGCGAAGGCCTCGGCCGCCGCCGTGGGCTTGCCATCCTTGAAGGCGATATGGACCGCGGGGCCGGTGATCTCCTCGGTGAAATCCGGCTGCTGCGCCAGAACATCCTGGACCAGCACGGCCAGACGGCGGGGCGTTGAGTAAGACCGCCCCGTGGGGTCAGGAGCCGGAGCCTCCGCGTCGCTCCCACCCAGCAAATGCTCGCGAGCCAAGAGAGCCAGGGTGCGCCTGAGCAACTCAGCCTGGGCGGAGGCGATCATGCGGGCGGGAACTTCTTCTAATCCAATCTCGAATAAAAGGTCTGGCATCGGTTTCCTGAGGTCTAGGTAAAAGTTGGGCGCGTCTCATGCTCGGGCTACAACCGATGGCACGGCGGGCGTTACGGAATCACCCCGAGCCACGGCGCTTGATCGCTCGCGCCGGGCTCCATGCCCCGGCGTATCATCGAGCGGGCTGGGCCGCGGGCTGCGCGGCGGTTGGAGTCTCAAACACCCGGTTCAGACGCTGTTGCTCGGCGTAGATCCGGGCTACCCCGACGATCAGGTTGCGAATCCGGGCCATCACCCCGACCCGCTCTGTCACCGAGACGGCGCCGCGGGCATCGAGAAGATTGAAGGCATGCGAGCACTTGAGCGCCAGCTCGTAGGCGCCCAGGGTGGGAAAGCGCAGAACCGCCAGGCGATCCGACCGGGAGTTCGCGCCGGCGGCCAGTCTCTTCTCATCCAGAGTGGTCCCGGCACGCTCCAGCAGCGCCTTGCACTCCGCCTCGTAAAGGTCCAGGTGTTGCCACAGACTGGGGATGTCCGCATAGTCAAAGCTGTAGGCAGAGAACTGCTGCTCCTCGTGCAAACGCACCTGGCCATAGGTGAGTTCGCGGCCGTTCACCGGGTCTCGCAGCCAGACGATATCGTAGATGCTGTCCAGATCCTGCAGGAACTGGGCGATGCGTTCCAGCCCATAGGTAATCTCGCCGGAGATAGGATCCAGGTCCATGCCGCCGCACTGCTGAAAGTAAGTGAACTGGGTGATCTCCTGGCCATCCAGCATCACCTGCCAGCCAACGCCCCAGGCGCCTCCCACCGGCCACTCCCAGTTATCCTCTTCGAACTTGATGTCGTGTCGGGCAAGGTCGATGCCGATCGCCTCCAGCGATTGCAGGTAGAGCTCCTGCACGTTCTCCGGTGGCGGCTTCAGGATCACCTGCAATTGCGTATGCCGGAACAGCCGGTTGGGGTTTTCGCCATAGCGGCCATCGGCGGGGCGGCGGGAGGGCTGAGCGTAGGCGATATGGATGGGCTCCGGCCCCAACACGCGCAGAAAGGTGTCCGGCGACATGGTGCCGGCGCCGACCTCCAGATCATAGGGCTGCTGCAAGACGCAGCCATGCTCGGACCAGAAGCGCTGCAAGCTAAAGAGCAACTCCTGAAAAGTAAGGGGATGGTTCGCAACAACCGAGGGCATGGAATGATTCTAAATCGTCGCCGCCATGGTCAATGCCGCAGCACTGCGCAGACGGCGCTCCAGGTGGCGCTCCAAGGTCGCGATGGCAAAGATCAGCAGTTCCTCCGGGCAGATCAGGGGTCGAGCCTCTTCCAGCAATAGATCGGTCAACGAATGGCGCAGAATCAACTCGGCCCCAGCGGCAGATGCCAAGCCGAGAGCACGCCCGTTGGCAGGCCGATGGTGATGGCAGGTGACGCCGTCGCGGGTCGCGCACCAATAACTAGCCTGGCTGCGCAGATCCGCACCGCACACTGCGCATCTCTTCAGCTCCGGCATCCAGCCCAGCAGACGGTTCATCCACAGGCAGTAGTAGGTGACCGGCAGCCGCACATCTCCCAGCAAAGGCTCTGTCTGGATGGACTTCATCGTGGTCAATGCCAGGCGAAAGATGTTGTCCTCCGGGGCCTGCTCCGGGAGCGCCTCTTCCAACACCTCCGTGACCAATTGAAGCGCAGCCAGACGCGCAGAGCTTATCGGCCGGCGGAGCGGCGACCAGAGAATCTCGAACTGATTGAGCTGCACCAGATCCTGATGGGGGCGCTCCATGTAATAGGCGCGGACCTGCGTAGCCGGCTCCAGCGCTCCGCCAAAGCGCTTGCGTGAGCTGAGAGCGTGGCGCGCGACACCCTTTACCTTGCCCTGGTTGCGGGTAAAGAGCGAAACCACCAGGTCAGCCTCCCGGAAGGGCCAGGTGCGGAGAACAATCGCCTCCCCTTCATGCGAGATTTGGCGCCCTGAAGACATCAAGAGTGAGTGTAGAGGATCGAGCCTGACCAGGGGAGCTTCGCCTCTGCAAAGCACCCACTCCACCTTTACCGGGCCAAACCGCGGAACCGGCCCGCCATGCTCCAGCCACAATTCAGGCTTCGCGAGACTCCGGATCCGGTTGGATCAACCTTGCACGCCACGCGATGCCGAGCAAGGCAAAGCGCGCAGCAGATGCTGCGCGCTTTGCCTTGCTCAGGAGCCATCCTTTGGCGGGCGTCCAAGAGAGCCCTAACGCTCAGAGGAGCGTTGCCAAGCGGGTCTATCCTGCCTTTGCGTCAACTCCGGACGGCTGGCCAGGAGATGACTGCACTCCTAGAGAACCTGGACTAACGGCCGTAGTGGGCAGCGTTCTTCTCCCGGAAGCTCTCCCACTTCTCGGGAAGATCGTCGCTGCCGAAGATTGCGGAGACCGGGCAGACCGGGACACAGGCGCCGCAGTCGATGCACTCGG
>JAKART010000144.1 GCA_021819255.1 Acidobacteriota bacterium | reverse complement strand
CGGCAGAAGCTTCACCCTGTGCGTCCGCACGCCACAGTCCGGGCAGCGCACCCGATACAGTTCTACGACCACCGTAGTCAGGTACTCAAAGCACGGTAGGTCCCGCACCTCCCGTTCATAGCTCTCCACGATGTCGCTCACCGGCTTGCCACACCCTGAGCACACCAACTGCTTGTTGGCCCGCTTCCGCCGCGCCCACAGTTTCAATCGCTTGCCCTGTTCGTCCAGCTCGTGCCGGTATACCTTGTAGCCCGGCCAACCCAGAATCCGCGTCCAGTCGTTGTCTGCCATAGCCCTGAGAATAGCCAAAACACCCACCCTCACGAAACCCAGCAAAACCAGCCATCTTTACACTTTCCTGCGCAGAGCCCTTAAAAGTAGCGGACTTACGCGCCACGCTTCAGCCGCGCTTGAAGTCCGTAACATCTTGTCATCAGATCTTCAAACGTCTCGGCTGTGCCGAACAAGAGTCCTTCTGCAACCATCCTTTCGTAGTCTTCGCGAAGGGCATCATATCCGTTTCCACTTGGCAGAAGGGTCAGACCATTGCGGACGGCTTCTACATAATCAATTCGGTTTCCGCTGGCATCCTTCTCTGCGAAAAATGCGTTCTTGTGGATTGCAACGGCTTCGGCAACGTCTTGGGCCGCAAGAGCTTCGAGGAGATGTCCGCTTTCTTCAAGCCGTACGAGATCATGGAAGTGACGGGAAAAGCGGTTGCTGAGGCCATCCTTGCCCTGGAGGCAGTACACATGCGCAGCAGTCGCCTTCTCCCAGAATATTCGCGTCAGCTTCATGACGCGCGGTTCCGCAGTCGGGAACGAGACTCCAGATACCAGTTCTTCCATATCGCAGAATACGGGGATGATGGTACTTGGCTCACCACTGGACCGTGCTCCAAACTCAAGTTTCACGCTCGGGAGCGCATAGCCTGACGCTGGTGCCACCGGCTCGTAGTCGATGAAGATGCAGTCCTCGGTGACACGGGTGGATACATTCTTCATCCCGTTCAACTCAGCTTGGATGACGGGATGAGCGTGCTCTCGAAGCCACGCAGGAAGAAGCCCTCTGCGGATTTCGTCGGACCATTTCTTTTCCTGGCTCCGACTCGGCGGGATGGCGTCGATGCCATCGGAAGCGCTGCGAACCAATTCCGGTGCCAGTGTGCGGATGTCGTAGGTGAGGTCAACGTCCTCTGAAAAGCGAAGGATGACCTTGTGAGCTTTGGATAACGCAGTGCCACCCTTGAAGACGAGATGGGCTCCCAACTCAGACTGAAAGAGCGTGGAAAGCGCCCAGACAACCCAGATGTCCTTCTCCAGCAAATGAGGAGCACGCCCGGAAGCAGCCGAAGCCGCATCGAGAGCACTCGCCTGATTCTTCTTGCTGAGTTGGAAGTAGCTGTCAGGCATCAGCAACGCTCCTGCTGAGGGCACTCGCCATCCAGCTTGGAAAACGGGAGACTTGCTGCGCGACCTTCTGAATCTCCGTCCGGGGAACCTTGGCCTCAAGCTCTCTCAGAACCGCATGGACGCTCTCCGGTCCGGCCCAGGCGAGAGCGCGGACGATTTCTCCGGCGCGTTCCTTAGCGAACGCAAGTTGCCATGCGGGCACATGTACCAGCTGGATCACCAGCTTCCCGAGATTCAGCTTGCGGCTCCGGCCCGATGTCCAATAGATCATCTGCGTGGGAACCTGAGTCGTGAGTCCAAGCGCGTTCGCGGATGCAGCGCCCGAGGGCACAATGTCTTCGCCACGTTGCGCGGACACCTCAGCAATCAGTCGATGGGCGGAAGGCGCGTGGGTCCCGAACCGGCTTGTCACCGGGGAAAGGTACATACCCCGGCCAGCTCTCAGGAGCTTCCCTCGCCGCGCAAGCCGCGAGAGAGACTGATCGACAGCAGGGCGTGTGCCCAAATGCAGCAGCATCTTGGCGCTAACCGGCGCTCCCTCGGGGAGTGCGTTTGTCTTTTGAAGAATGGCTTCTGTCAGGCGTTTCATGATTCACCGTCTGTTAGAAGTCTATGCTTATTTCTGACACTATTCCACCGAAACTACTTGGGTTGGGAGACCCGATTCCCAGAGATTTCCTGACTGCGCGCCTTGAATCTGGCCGAACTCACCTCCGCTCGATGCGGCGGTTCCAAAAAGAAGATCTGCCAAAGTGAACTCGGACCGGCCTATGCTGTGGCCGGTGCCTGCCCCTGGGTGGCCGCCCCAACCTTTAATGAATAGCTCGATACGCTATTGAGGGTTCGTCGAACAGAAGGCTCCGCGTCTGACCCTTTGCGTTGGAGAATCCTACGACCTGTTACTGGGAAACCCAACGGCAACAGTCGGAATTCACTCCCGCTGCGCTCCCGATAGCCTGTCCGATGCGTACTTTTCCGCACTCTTGAGTCGCCATTAATGCTTTATAATCAACAATATACGTGTTATCCAAGTCGCCCATAACCCAAAGGTCGCAGGTTCAAATCCTGCCCCCGCAACCAATCACGTTCCATATTATCAACAGTTTATCGATGGCCGCCCGAGAGCGGCCACCGTAGTTTTTGCTCGACGCTCCACCTTCTGTCCGTGTTCTCGGAGAAGCTCCCGGCGAGCACCCCACATCCGAACGACGCCAGCCGGTTTTGCCTTCTGGCCGCCTTCGTTCAAGTAGGTCTGGGTGCGTTCGATCGCATCTCGGAGATCCTCCTCGTTGACGATGTTGTACCGATCGAAGACGGAGCGCGTCTTGTGCCCGCTGATCGCCATCGCCACACGCTCTGGAACACCGGCCCGAACCATGTTGCGCACAGCCGTTCTCCGAAAGTCCTGGAACAGGCGTGGGGAGTAAACCCCTCTGTGAGCCTGCCGCATCATGTGATGCGAGAGATCATTTAATGGCGGTCGTTTTTAAGTGGCGGTCCCGTCGGTGTTGGTGCCGGTCTTGGCTGTGGCACAGAAGAACTTGGAACCGCAGGTGGTCCGGAAGGCCTGTCGTCAAAAACTTCCTATGGTCATTACTGCCCCTCCTTCGGTTTCAAACTGCGCAGTTAGTTGCCACCTTAGCGCGCGAGGAGACTGCAGGGCATACTTCGTGTGCAGCCATTTTGGGGTTGTGAGCACGTCCCTGACGCTTCGCCTCATCTTAACTGCTACCTCCAAGGAATTCAGCTTGCGCAACGAGATAAAGCCGTTCAGCAGGATCGGCAGCTAGCTGCTTCAGTTCAGTAGAGAAGCCGCCCAGCGCGAAAAGAATGTAGCTTGGCTTGTTCCGCCAGCGAGCCTCTGGAAGGCTGGCAACCTTGGCTTGGAGGGCACTCAGATCGTTCAGTCGCATTACGCTATCCGCGCGCCACTTGCATTCACCAAAGAGGTAGGTTCCGTGAGCGAGTTCCGCCATGAGGTCGATTTCGGTCTGACCATCCCGGCTCCAGTAGCGGGCCATCTTGCGAACTGTCAAACCGAAACGCTGTTTGGCGTGACGTTGAAGCCACTGCCCGCAGATTTCCTCGAAGACCGACCAGCCCATGTATTCGGCCAAGCGAGGCGCGATATGGGCGGCATACACAGCCGCAGGATCAGAAAACTGCAAGTCGCTGGCAAGCGGCGCGACGAAGCAATACCAGAAAGCCAGGAACGGATCGGCAACGCGGTACAGTGCGCGACGTTCGGAATGCTCGTCAAAAGGCAATTCGCGTCGAATCCAACCCAGTTCCAGAAGGGTGCGCAAAGACTTTGAAAGCGCCCCGCGTTCCACACCGATCAACTGTTGAATGCCGTTGAATTTTGTTTCGCCGCCAGCAATCGCGGCAAGAATTGCGTTGTAAGGCGCAGGGTCGCGAATCTGTTCGCTGCCAAGGAGGAAGCGCACTTCATTTTCGAGAATGGCGCGCGGCTGCATCAAGAGATTGACAATCTCTTCGGCAGGTGGGCGAGACGGATCGACCAGAGCGTGATAACGCGGTGTTCCGCCAAAAACACCGTACATCAGCAGCTTTTCAACAACGCCATAGTGCGGGCTGTTTGCGTAGAAGCAGGCGACATCTTCGTACTGAAGCGGATCGAGATGAAAGATCCCGGCATTGAAGCGCCCGAAGAGCGGCGCGCTTTCCTCACCGAGCGCGGCCATGGCCGAGAGCTGCGAGCCGCAAAGAACCACGAAGAGAGGAGAGTGAGTTCCTTCGCGGTCCCACCACGCTTGCAGTATGGAGGGCAGCTCAGGAGTCTGCGCAATCAGATAGGGAAATTCGTCAAGGATCAGGGCGAAGCGGCCCGCGCCCTTTTTCCGTGCCTGCGCCTGTTGCGAGGCGTAGCGCAGAAGCGCATTCCAGGAGACGGCAATTTCCTCTGCCGTGACCCCTTCGGCGGGTAGCGCTGCAATCAACTGGCGCGCCAGGGTAAGCTGCTGCGCCGCCGCCGTGGACTGTTCGGCCAGATAGTAGCAATGTGGCTTTGCCGGCTCATTGCCGGTCGTCCCGGCAGTGAAATAACGCTGGAGAAGAAAGGTTTTGCCCAATCGCCTGCGGCCATAAAGAAGCAGCATTTGCCCGCCATTTCCATGGCGCTTCCACGCGCGATCAAGCGCCGCCAGTTCGACGGTGCGGTCGTAAAACGGATCAGGCTTGATAGTTGAGCCGGACATCGGGAGTCCTTGCCTAAACGTCCTTATTATGAGTTGTCTGCTTGCAAGTTGTCAACTTATGAGTTGACAACTTAGGAAACAGCAGGCAAAAACGAGCTCATACTGTTCATTTTAAGTGCCTTAGTTTTGCGCTGACGGCATCTCTGGGAGTCTTCGCCGGAGCTTCAGGAGCCGCAGGCGGAACTGTTGGCATTGCCGCTGTGGTAACCGCAGGCGCGTCGCGGCAGCCCTGTATCTCCATGCCGCCGAACAGCCCGATCAGCATACAAGCCCCGGCCACCATGGGAATCCAAATTCGCAGCAGATCGCACTTCCATTCATGCAGAAGCGCATCCATTGTTCTTGCCCGACTCTCAAGTGAATATTCAATCCGATTGTTGGCGCGCTCCACTTGCGCGACCACACCGCCATGCGAATCCGAAAGCGCGCGCAGAGCGGTAGAGAGTTCCTTCTGTGCATACGTCATGGCCGCATTCGTGGTCTGCAACGCGCTCACGGTGTCCTGTACATCCGAACGGAGAAAGTGCTGGCGCAGGCTTTCACCAAGCATCTTGGAAATTTGCTTCGGATCGAGGCCAGATTCAATCTCGCTGGGCAGATTGGCGAGCCTTGATTCCAGTTCATGGACATAGCCCAGCATGTTCTGCTGGGCCTGCTCTGAGTGTTGCTGATGAGCCTCAAGCAACTCTTGAAACCGTTCCCGTTCGTCCGCAATATCCCTCGGGGTGTGCCGAGTGAGCAACGCCGGAATGCCCATCGCTTCGAGGATGCGCAGCATTTCATCGTCGGGGCTGAGTGTTCGGGTATGGGCGAGGACGCGATAGTAGGCGGTTTGGAGTTCGTCCGGCACAAGCCGGGCGAGAGAGTCGAACATCGTCGGCTCTCCCGCTGGCACGGATTCAAGGCTTTGAAATATGGGAACTGCGCTCATGGCAAGAACGCCTCCCGAGCCCGGTCGAACTCCGAAAAGAGTCGCCGCCGATAGCTCTGCGCGCGCATGACGAGCGATGCCCTCTTCAGTTCATCGACCACCGTTTTGCGGTCCGCCACCTGGCCGAGTTGAATGCCATGCTGACGGAGCGGATTCTCAAGTTCGGCCAAGCGAAATTCCATCGGCAGAATGGCTGGCGCGAAGGCTTGACGGAACTGATTGGCCTGTTTCGTTGAACGCCAGTATGTGAAATCCGCCAGCGCACTCGTCGCGTTCTCGACGATGATATACTCCACCCGATCCTGTAGCCGACTCGCCCACGCCAGGACACTCTCGACGCTGGCAGGGTCCGGCGTCACGATGCCTACCGCCGTGAATCGGACGCCTGTAGCCGCGACATCCTCATACATGGAATCGAACCAGCCCGCAGCAACCTGGCCCGCACCAGCTCCCATGTCAGCAAGGATGATCGGAGTGCCGTTGTCGAGATGATCGACGAAGGCATCCGGACCCGCTGGGGTATGAACATCGACCTTGGTCACAGTCCCGTTGAAAAAGTGTTTCAGAGATCCACGCGCTTTATTCTCGGTATCGAGATCGAGGAGAGTGACGGGAATCTCGTTTGCCTGAAACCACTCGGCAAGAGCGACGAGGACGCCGGTTTTACCCACGCCGCCTTTACCGCCCGTGGAGCGTGCTCGGCGCAACGTACAATCCGAGCCTCTCCTGAAAGAGGCGAGCCACGTCACGGTAAGTTTGCCCTTTGCGACGCAGTTCCCTGATCAGGTCGCGATGGGGTTCCAGCTTGGAGCG